>DFYJ01000095.1 GCA_002383325.1 Candidatus Aminicenantes bacterium UBA4085 | reverse complement strand
GGTGCGCCCTGCCGGGCGCACAAAAGACAACGGCCGCCCCGGGCGAACCCGGAGCGGCCGTCGGGAAGATCCGGAGGATGCCTTACTCGGCCATCTTCTTGTAGTTCTCGTAGCGCTTCTTGGCTTCGTCGGCGGCCCGGGCGAAGAGCTCCTTGGCGATGTCGGGATACTGCTGGACGAGCGTCCGGTAACGGACCTCGTTCTTCAGGAAGGCCTCGTACTCGAGCTTCGGCTCGCGCGAGTCGAGCTGGAGCGGATTCTTGCCTTCCTTGGCCAGCGCGGGGTTGAAGCGGTAGAGAATCCAGTAGCCGGTATCGACGGCCAGCTTCTCCTCGGCCTGGGACTTGCTCATGTCGATGCCATGGTTGATGCAGGGAGAATAGGCGATGATGATCGACGGCCCGTCGAACGCTTCAGCCTCCTGGAAGGCCTTGAGGCACTGGTTCATGTTGGCGCCCATGGCCACCGACGCCACATAGACGTAGCCGTAGGTCATAGCCATCCGGCCGAGATCCTTCTTGGACGTCTTCTTGCCCGAGCTGGCGAACTTGGCCACCGACCCGGTCGGGGTGGACTTGGAGGCCTGGCCGCCGGTGTTGGAGTAGACCNNGTAGGCCCAGCCGTCGCCGCCGATGCACCAAACGCTCTTCTCGACCAAAAAGTCCTTGAGCTCGTCGATCTTGGCCAGGTGCGTCTTGGCCGCGCTGTCGGCCTTGAGGGCCGCCGGCAGGGCCTCGCGGACGGCCTTGGCCGCCGCCTTGGCTTCATCGCCGACGCTCGTCCAGACCGCCTTCATCTTGTTCAAGGCCTCGGTCAGGGCCGGCGCAACGCCCGCCGCCAGAACCGCCTCCATCGAAGCCAGCAGCAGGCGCCGGTTGGCGTCGACCGCCAGGCGCATGCCGAAGCCGTACTCGGCGTTGTCCTCGAACAGCGAGTTGCCCCAGGCCGGGCCCTTGCCCTCGGCGTTGACGCAGTAGGGCGAGGTCGGGAAGGTCCCGCCGTAGATGGAGGAGCATCCGGTGGCGTTGGCGATAATCATCCGGTCGCCGTACAGCTGGGTGGCCAGCTTGACGTAGGGCGTCTCGCCGCAGCCGGCGCAGGCGCCGCTGAACTCGAACAGGGGACGGAGGAACTGGCTGCCCTTGAGGGTCTCAGGCCGGATGCCGTCCAAGATATTGTCGGGCAGCTTGTCGAAGAACTCGGCTTTGCCGGCCTCGCCGGCCGCCCGCAGCTCGGCGATGGGGGTCATGACCAGGGCCTTCGTCTTGGCCGGGCAGACGTTGGCGCACGATCCGCAGCCGCAGCAGTCTTCAATGTAGACCTGGACGCGGTACTGCAGCCCGCGGTCGTTCTTGGTATTGGACTTGAGGACGGCGAAGCCCTCCGGGGCGCCCTGGAGGTCGGCCGGGGCGATCTGCTTGGCCCGGATGGTGGCGTGGGGACAGACGAACGAGCACTGGTTGCACTGGGTGCAGTTCTCGGGCAGCCACTTCGGGGTGGTGGTGGCGATGCCGCGCTTCTCCAGCCGGGAGGTGGCCGTGGGAATGACGCCGTCAAACGGCATCTTGGACACGGGCAGGTCGTCGCCCTTGAACCTGGTCACGGGATCGATAACCTCCCTGGCGAAGGCGATGGCGTCGTCCGGGATGAGCTTGATCATCGGAGCGGACTTGGTGATCTGGGCCGGGACGGGAACCTGCTCGAGGCCGCTCGCGGCCCGGTCCACGGCGTCCCAGTTCATCTTGACCACCGCCTCGCCCTTGCGGCCGTAAGTCTTCTCGATGGCCTTCTTCATCAGGGCGATGGCCTCGGCCTCGGGCAGGACGCCCGAGAGCTTGAAGAAGCAGGCCTGCATGATCGAGTTGATGCGCAGGCCCAGTCCCAGCTCGCCGGCCATCTTGAGGGCGTCGATGGTGAAGACCTTGACCTTCTTGTCGATGATCGTCTTCTGCATGTCCGCGGTCAGGTTCTCGAAGACCTCGGAAGCCTTCCAGTCCGAGTTGAGCAGGAAGGCGCCGCCCTCGCGGATCCCTTCCAGGATGTCCAGCCGTCCGATGTAGGAGGGCTTGTGCAGGGCCACGAAGTCGACCGTGTTCAGGAAGTACTGCGACTGGATGGGCTGCTTGCCGAAGCGGAGATGCGAGATGGTTACGCCGCCCGACTTCTTGGAGTCATACTGGAAGTAGCCCTGGCCGTACATCTCGGTGTTGTCGGCGATGATCTTGATGGAGTTCTTGTTGGCGCCGACGGTGCCGTCCGAGCCGTAGCCCCAGAACTTGCAGCGGACCGTGCCGGGAAGCTCCGTGTCCAGCACCGGTCCGACCGGGATGGAGGTATGGCTGACGTCGTCGTCGATGCCCACGGTGAAGCCATGGGTCGCCTTCCCGGCCAGGTGGTCGTAGACGGCCTTGACCATGGCCGGAGTGAATTCCTTGGAGGACAGGCCGTAGCGGCCGCCGATGATCTTGAGGCCGCGGCCTTCCAGGGCCACGACCACGTCGAGGTAGAGCGGCTCGCCGATGGAGCCGGGCTCCTTGGTCCGGTCGAGGACGGCGATCCGCTTGACCGTCTTGGGCAGGGCGGCGGCCAGCGCCGCCGCGTCGAAGGGCCGGTAGAGACGGACCTTGACCAGGCCCAGCTTGGCTCCGTGGGCGTTGAGGTAGTTGATCGCCTCCTCGGCCGTCTCCGCGCCCGAGCCCATCATGACGATGATGTTCTCCGCGTCGGGGGCGCCGAAGTAGTCGAACAGGTGGTAGGTCCGGCCGATGGCCCCGGCCACTTTGTCCATGTAATGCTGGACCAGGGCGGGCGCGGCCAGGTAGTCGTTGTTGGTCGTCTCGCGGCCCTGGAAGTAGACGTCGGGGTTCTGCTGGCCGACCTTCATCATGGGCCGCTCGGGATTGAGCGAGCGGCGGCGGAAGTCGTCCAGGTACGGGGGCTCGAACAGCCCGGCCAGAGTCTCGGTGGAGACTTGGTCCACCTTCTCGACCACGTTCGACGTCCGGAAGCCGTCGAAGAAGTGAAGGAAGGGGATGCGGGTCCGCAGGGTGGCCAGGTGGGCCACGATGGCCAGGTCCTGGGCCTCCTGGACGGAGCCGGCGCAGGTCATGGCGAAGCCGGTGTTGCGGGCGGCCATGACGTCGCTGTGGTCGCCGAAGATGGACAGCGACTGGGCGGCCAGCGAGCGGGCCGAGACCAGAAAGACCGTCGGCAGCATCTCGCCGGCGATCTTGTGCATGTTGGGCAGCATCAGCATGAGGCCCTGCGACGCCGTGAAGGTCGTGGTCAGGGCGCCGGCCGAGAGCGAGCCGTGGACCGCGCCGGAAGCGCCGCCCTCGGACTGCATCTCGACGACGTCGACCTTCTGGCCCCAGATATTCTTGCGGCCCTGGGCCGACCACTCATCCGCCAGCTCGCCCATGGTCGAGGACGGGGTGATCGGATAGATGGCCGCCACTTCGGAATACGCGTAGGCGACGCGCGTCGCGGCCGTGTTTCCATCGATCGTTTTGAAGTTTTTCTTCATCGGACACTCCTCTTGGCGCCGCGCGCGGCGGCATGTGATTTTTGGAAAAAGCTAGTCTTTCATTTCCGTGCGGCCCTCGAGGGCCTTGCGCATGGTCACCTGGTCGGCGTAGTCGATGTCGGAGCCCACGGGCAGCCCCATGGCCAGCCGGGTCAGCCGCAGGGGCAGACCGCGGAGCATGCGGACCAGGAAGTGAGCGGTCGCCTCGCCGTCCGCCGTCGGGTTGGTGGCGATGATGACCTCCTGAAATGCCCCCTCGGACAGTCTGCGGACGAGCTTGTCCAGCTTGAGGTCCTCCGGCCCGACTCCTTTGAACGGGGCCAGGGTCCCCAGCAGGACGTGGTAGCGACCGTGGAAGATCCCCGTCTTCTCGATCGTCCCAATGTTGAAGGGCTCTTCGACCACGCACAGGACGTCGTCCGCCCGCCGGCCGTCCGAGCAATAGGGGCAGGGATCGACGTGGGTGATGTTGTTGCAGACGGAGCAGGCGAAGAGGCTCTTCTTGACCTCGCGGATGGCCCCGGCCAGGGCCTCGGCCTCGGCCTCCGGCCGGGCCAGGATGTGGAAGGCGATCCGCTGGGCCGTCTTGGCCCCGATGCTGGGAATGCGCCGCAGCTCCTCGATGAGGCGGTCCAGGGGCTGGGGCGCGGCATCGTCCATCAGAACATCCCCGGCATCTTGAGCCCCGCCCCCAGGGCCCCGAGCTTGTCGGACAGGCGCTCGTCGACCTTGGCCGCGGCGTCGTTGAAGGCGGCCACGACCAGGTCCTGGAGCATGCCGATGTCGTCCTTGTTGACGACCTCGGGATCGAGCTTGATGGCCAGCAGGTTCTTGTGGCCGTCCACGGTCAGGGCGACCATGCCGCCGCCGGAGCTTCCCTCGACCCGCAGCTCGGCCAGCTCCTTCTGCATGCGCTCCTGCATCTCCTTGGCCGTCTTGATCATCTTGTTGAGATCGCCGAGTCCCTTCATGAGCTTAGCTCTCCTCCTTGGGCGGCTTGGGCGGGGCGTCCGTCGCGACGAACCGGGCCTTGAACTTGTCCACGAACTGGCGCAGCGACGGGTCTTTCATCAGCCGCTCCCGTTCGGGGTCCTGGACGCCGGCCGGCGGCTCCGGATCGGCGGGCTGGACGGCCGGCCGGAAGGC
>DFYJ01000014.1 GCA_002383325.1 Candidatus Aminicenantes bacterium UBA4085 | reverse complement strand
CCTTGCTATCTCGCCGTTGGCCGATCCTCCGAATCGCTCTGATGTCCCGAAATTGGGCGAAGAGCCTTTTTTTTATGGACGCGGGCCGGTCGGCCGGGTAGAATGAATCCATGATCATCGCATTGATCGGCGCCGACGGCCAGCTGGGCACGGACCTGCGCGAAACCCTCGCGGCCGAGGATGTGCGGCCGCTCTTCTATCCGGATTTCGACGTCACCGATGCAGGGGGATCCGCCGCCAAGCTGCGCGACCTTGGCCCCGACGTTGTGATCAACACCTCCGCCTTCCACCGGGTCGACGAGTGCGAGGACCGGATCGAGGACGCTTTTCGGATCAATGCCTTCGCCGTCCGCGACCTGGCTCGGACGTGCCGGGATATCGACGCCGTGCTGGTCCACTTCAGCACCGACTTCGTCTTCGACGGCGCGAGCTCCCGTCCGTATGTGGAAACCGACCGGCCGGGGCCGTTAAGCGTTTACGGCACATCCAAGCTGGCCGGAGAGCACCTCTTGACGGCGGAATGGGGGCGCCACTTCATCGTCCGGACCTGCGGATTGTTCGGCCGGGCCGGCTGCCTGGAGAAGGGCCGCAACTTCGTCGAGACGATGATCTGGCTGGCCTCCTCCCGGCGGACCATCCGAGTTGTGAACGATCAGGTCGTCGGCCCCACTTCGACCGTCGAGCTGGCCCGGGCCGTGCGGGCCCTGATCGGGACGGAAGCCTACGGGCTCTATCATCTGACCAGCCGCGGCGGCTGCACCTGGTTTGAGTTCGCGCGCCGCATCTTCGAGCTGATCGGCGTCGAGGCGGACCTCCTTCCGGTCGGATCGAAGGAGTTCGGGGCCAAGGCGCGTCGTCCGGCCTACTCTCTCCTGGACGACGCGAAGGCTAGGGCTCTGGGGATACCGGGATGCTCGGACTGGGAAACAGCCCTGAAGGACTATCTGACGGGCAGGGACCCAAGGGCGGCGGGCTGAGCGATCCTCACTAGGAAAGCTTGCCCAGCTTGTTCAGCTCCTCGTTGTAGTACTTCCGGTAGAGGATGTCCCACTCGCGGCTGCCTTCCTCAATGGGCTTCTTCTGGGCCTTAATCTTGTCCATGGCCCGTTTGTCCAGAAGGTCATACAGCCGCATCTCCTCCTCGAAGGCCCGCACGACGGACAGCCGGATCTCGTTGGGATCGTCGAGGAATTCGACATTGTCGCTGCGGGTCAGGAGCTCCAGGACTCGCTTGGACAGATAATTCATCTTTTCGCGCGAGAGATGTCCGCTCATAGGGGGATGTTCCTTTCCTTGGCCAGCTTGGTCTTGATCATCCGGAACATCGTCTGGTACTCAATGTTACCCTTGCGGATCTCGTCGATGTGCTTGCCGAGCAGTTCTCGGACTTCCTGATCGAGCTGATCCTCCTTGAGGAACTCCTCACTCAGCAGAGAGATGAGGTCCTGGACCAGCTTTTCCTTGTTCTCGATCAGCACCTTGCCATCCCGCTGCAAATCACGCACGATCAGGACGGCCAAGTGTTCGATCTGGTTCTTGTTGAGCCTCATGACCGGATAATTTACACTAAGTGGGAGGGTAAATTCAAGGCATTTCAGCGGCCGCCGCGGGATGCCGCGGAATCAGGTCGTCGGGATGACCAGAAAAGGCGCCCAGGAGCCGTCTTCTGGCCGCCGCCGGGCCAAACCGGCCAGCTTTCCATCGGGTCCGAAAACGCGGATCTCGGCGTCCGGGCCGCCGCCTTGACTGGAGCGCAGCCGCTCGGACGGAAGCCGGCGCCCGTCCCGAAGGGCCCGCAGGCCGTCGTCGTCCGCCTCGGCCCGCGGCCAGTCCGGGAGCATCTCCTCCAGGGGGATCCAGGCCGAGAGGCCTTCCGGCTCATCCGGGACCGGGGCGGCCAAAGGCCAGGGCAGGGCTTTCTCCACTCCCAGCTCGCCCACGGCCGTGCGGCGCAGGGCCATGACGTGGGCCCCGCAGCCGAGGCGGGCTCCCAGGTCGTGAACCAGCGAGCGGATATAAGTTCCCGTCGAACAGCGTATCTCGAGATCCACCTCGGGAAGCTCGCAGCGGACGACTTCCATCTCGTAGATGACGACGGGGACCGGCCTCGGGTCGACCGGCCGGCCGGCCCGGGCGCTGAGGTAGAGCGGTCGTCCATGGACCTTCTTGGCCGAGAAAGCGGGCGGTGTCTGGAGAATCTCGCCCCGCAGCCCCTGCAGGGCGGCCTCGATCGCCGCCGGTTCCGGCAAGGACAGGCTGTCGGAGGGAGACCCGAGGGGCGTCCCTTCGGCGTCATATGTATCGGTGGCGAAGCCCAGCCGCGCCGTGGCCCGATAGCTCTTGTCCCGGCCGGAGTAGAAGCGGTTGAAACGAGTGGCCTGGCCGACGGCCACGATCAACAGACCGGTGGCCAGGGGATCGAGGGTCCCGAAGTGCCCGGTCCGGGGGCGGCCCCAGAGGCTACGCACCCCGGCTACGAGGTCATGCGAGGTGGGGCCGGAGGGCTTATCGAGAAGAAGGAGGCCGTCCATGGCCTCAGCCGGCCGGCCGGGGCGCGGCGGCCAGCTCGCGGGCGATGTCCGCGACCCTGGCCGGAATCTCGCGCACGACG
>DFYJ01000066.1 GCA_002383325.1 Candidatus Aminicenantes bacterium UBA4085 | reverse complement strand
CTGCGGCCGTGGCCTGATCGAGCACTGCCTCTTCGGCGGCCTCGACTTCGTTCTCCGGGGCTTCGTCGAGATCTTCGACGTCCTCCGCGTCGAGCAGCGGGCCGGTGGCGATCGGCATCTCGGGAACTGCCGCTCCACGCTGCAGAAGTTCCAGCTCCCGCAAGCGCTTTTCTAACCGCTCGCGACGGCGCCGGAGGGATTGATAGATTGCCTCAGAAGATGATGCGAGGCGACGCTGCAAGATCGTGAGGGCAAAGCCGACTGTTCCAGCGCGCTTGTCGTTCTGCAAGGCCTCAGCGCGATTGAACTCCTCGCGCACGTATTCAGTAACTTCCTTGTATAGGCGCGCCTCGTCCTCCGAAAGCTTATAGGGCACAGTGTAGGCGATGCGCTCTGGAAAGAGCGGTCGGCCGTCGAATTTGACCAACCCCTCCTTCACCATCCGACGCATCAGATCGGAGACTTCCACTTGGTGCACACCATCACGGAAGCGACCCTCGAAACGATCGCCGTCGAGCAAGGCGAGGAACAACTGGAAGTCCTCCTCCTTGCCGTTATGCGGGGTTGCGGTCATCAGCAGGAAGTGGCGAGTGAGGCCCGAGAGGAGCTGGCCAAGCTTATAGCGCTTGGTAAACTTCACTTCCCCCCCAAAGAAGGTCGCCGACATCTTGTGTGCCTCGTCACAAACAACTAGGTCATATCGGCAGTCGGGAGCACTTAGCTTCGCTTGAACATCCTCATTGCGGGAGAGCTTATCGAGACGGGCGATAGTCAAATCGTTTTCTAGGAACCAGTTGCCAGTACGGGCGGCTTCAAACTTGTCGTTGGTCATAATCTCGAACGGGAGATGGAAGCGGCGGAACAACTCGTCCTGCCACTGTTCGGCAAGTGCGCCTGGACAGACGATGAGGCATCGCTTCAGGTCCCCTCGGGCTATCAGTTCCTTGATGAGAAGTCCCGCCATAATCGTCTTGCCTGCCCCCGGGTCGTCGGCAAGAAGAAAACGCAGTGGCTGACGGGGAAGCATCGCCTCGTATACTGCAGTGATTTGGTGCGGTAACGGTTCTACGAGCGACGTATGCACAGCGAGTACCGGATCAAAGAGGTGAGCTAGGCGGATACGGTGCGCTTCGGAGACCAGCCGGAAGAGGGCACCGTCTCCGTCGAAGCTCCAAGGGCGACCCTTTTCAACCACTTCCAGGCGCGGTTCATCGTGACGATAAAGGATCTCCTCGGCAACACGGCCGGCGGGTGTACGATAGATGAGGGCAAGGGCGTCCGATCCATGCCACTGGACGCTAACAACTGTGATGGTGCTATCTGAAATGAGCCCCATGAGAGTCGTGTTTGGTTTGAGATCTTCTAACTTCATAATTTCGCCAATTCACCGCCCTGACACGGACGGCATAATGGTCTTTTACTGAGCGACCCTCTCTGGATAAATGGCGAATTACTTTTCATCCCGCTCGTCTTTTTTGTGTTTTGCAGAGCCATGCCCTTGGTGTTGTGATAGAGGCTCATCGCAATGATGGATGGTCTCTCCGGATTCATAATCCGTGACCTTCTCGGTGTATCGATCATTGTCTCGATCAATTATCCGTTCTTTTTGGACAGCTTTCTCTTTGCTGCGTGAGAAATCGGGGCCCGCCAATTCTTCAATAAAAGGCCGTTTTTCCCTGGCATGTTTCGCTTCAACTCTGATGCCGTCGCGAAACACTATTACGTCGGTAAACGTGTCACTATAATGGCGCTGAGTACCTCCGCAGTTTGTACATGGGATCCGGTTCTCTTCGGTATCCACGGCAGTATCGATCGAGGCACCACAGGTAGCGCAGACCACGGTGCTTTGTTCAAGCGACATGTTGGCTAGCTCGAAATCCTTATTCCGCCCCCTATTTAGTGTATCACCTGTGAAGTGAAAGTTCTATAGCCGGGAGCTCCATCGGAGGAATATTGCTTGATCGAAAAAGGAATAAGAGGAAGCGACTTTGTATACGGAAAAAAAGGCTGTATTTTATGATTTATGCATATTGTATAATCGTCGTAATATATCTAGAATTAGCCTATGACTTGGTTACTTAACCGCTTATTTGACCATCAACACCGGACAGATCCACTGTTTGCATTTCAAGGCACGGTAAATTGGATGAGAGCCCTCTCAATTCTCGTCAGTGAAGGAGCCTTCTCTCACGACCCCCTTCGTATTTTCTATGGCCAAATACAAAGGCGTCCCCCTAATCAAGAAGCGGATACTCTTGCCTTTAAATGCTTATTGATGGCGATACACAACGTCTCAGCGCTACAAAAAACATGCGAACTAGATGAGCCATATTCGCTTGTGCGATCCGCCATTATTGCTTGGTATTATGCAACCTACTATGGGAGCAAATCGATGTTGGCGGCAGCAACAGGGAGCGATCCGGAAACACATTCAAAAACATGTAAGGTGTGGCAAGCCGAAATCGCAACACGGAACTTGGCTATATCGCCATTCGATCTCTATCTTAAAAACCTAACTCCAAAGAACATTGAAAACGCGATTAATAGGCTTCGCAATGGTAACCTGAATAATCTTAACGTTACTCCAACGAATCATGAACAAGCATTTGGCGCTGCAATCTCATATTTAAAAGGTACGGCGGATTACGAGAGGGAGCGCTTAGAGAAAAAAGTAGTACAAGAAAGTCCAATATTTAAAGCCCACGGGTTCGTGAACTTTAGGACTATCGCCGCGAGAGTCATCAGAGATGAAAGTCTTATTAAGGCACACGTTAACTTTCTTGTAGAGGCGTTTCGTTACCGAGGAAAAGCGAACTATAGAGATGCTATTTATCTTTCCTATGGTGCTGATTATTCCGACACCCTCACAGCCTTTGTTCAAGACCTTGCCAATGTGGCGCGTGCATTCACCCTAATGGCCGCACACTACCTCTCTTGTAGAGTCATCCAAGTGAATTGGCGAGCGTTCGTGGACGATATTGTCGCCAACGCTAGATTTCATTTACCCTATGATCTATCTGAAATATAAATGCGACATCAATTCGAGCGAGCAAAAGCACTGCTTTACTTTTGCCGGTGGGTTATGGCGAAATTAAGGCGCCACTGTACCTTAATCCAAGGTTACACATGAAATTCGAGCTTGCCACGGCTCTTCCGCTTATTATCCCCAGGGCTATTGAATGGGCAGAGCAGCACGCTTTTCAAATTGCCAAATCTGGTGAGCCACTTACCGAGCGCGAACTTCCGCTAGCACAGAGGGTTGGCGTATCACATCCCGAAATAATCCGACTCTCATTTGTTGCCCAGCTACCGATGCCCACCGATCTTCTGCTTCGGCAGGCTGCCGTGCGAACTGGCTTGCTCGGTCCGGGCATGATCGGCCTCACTCTCGGCTACGGCATCTATATATGCAGCGGGCACAACTCCTCCCGCTTGCTGTCGCACGAGTGCCGCCACGTTCAGCAGTATGAACAGGCTGGTTCAATCGCGGCATACCTACCAAAGTACCTTCAACAGATTGTACAATTCGGCTACACCAATGCTCCATACGAAATTGATGCTCGAGAAGCCGAATTTTGGATTTGAATTGTTGGTCCGCAAGAATTAAAGAACCCGAAGACGCGGCCCCCCTCGGAGACGCGCGTTGAGAAGGATAATCAAATTGCTCGTATAAAGGGAATTGTGATTAGAACAAACTAAGGAACCTAGCTCTACGACGACGAGGTTCGTGTAATCGGTATGTCTTCGCGGACCTGACCGGAGGACGGATATGAAAAATCTTTAATTTGTGCCCATCTTGCGGCCAGGGAGGATGAGGCACGGTCCGATTTTCGCTGCCTTGTCGATCTCGAGGGCTTCCCTGAAGTGTTTTATCGATCCAATAAACTCGGCCATCTTCCGGGCCTCGCGGAGGGCCTTTCCAACTTCCTCGAACCGCTTCATCTGCCGCTCGAACTCGTCACAAATCTCGTCCCGACGGTCGCATAGCCTTGTCATCCGAGCCGAAATATCGTTGTACTCTTTCTCGATTACTTTTACGATCCCATCCATGTCCCCGAACAGGGGGAACGCAGCCTGGCCATCTTTTTTTTCTTCCGCCATGAGAGCCTCCTTGAATTAGATATTAAGAGCCCCCCAAAGGCCCTTGCTTGAACTATCTTGCCAGCCAGCTGCTTCGGGGGCATACTTTCCGACTTATTCGCCAGAAACACGCTCCTGATACGTCCGGATCTCTAAGAAACGAGCTTTTCTATCATGTCGGCAAGGGTTATCCCGTCTCGCTCCAGTTCCTCCCGCGCTTCTCGATAGTGCTCCCAGGCCACAGTCATTCGGTTGCGATAGGTTTTTGATCCTTGCGTGGATCCGAACCGGAACGGCCAAAGCGGGCAGTCGAGAATGTGGCACAGCATGACGTTGGCTCGCTCGGAACCACCACACTCAAGACAGTATTTCTTGATCGCTTTCCCCTTAGTCATCTTTTCTCTCTCATACCCTCTATTGCACCTACCCCCAAAAAACACAAGCCAATCCCACCCTTCCAATAAATGCAATGATGATCTCCCAAGATACCCCCAGAAATTTTCTGAGGAATGGGTAGAATGAGCACTCCGGCCCAAATCCGAAAGTTCCCAGGGGGGGTCGCGGGGGTGCCCATCATTGCAATAGCCCCCCCCTCTCCTCTGCAATAGTTACCCCTCTTTAATGATATATCTAGTACCATTGCATTTGATCCTGTTGCAATGGTTGGGCTCTCTGTTGCAATGGTTGAGGCCACTGCAATGGTTGAGGGGGAGGCAGAGAAAGCTACAGAATTTAACCCGGCCTAGGATCAAGGCGGACCGTACTGCAATAGTTTGGGGGGAGCAGACACAAGGCAGATCATGGGGGAGAAGAGAAGATATATATATATATTCTTACGCGCGCGCGCGAAGAGGGGAAGGGAATGAGGGACGCGGGAGGCTGGGCATCATTGCGGTGGAAAATGGGCCATCATTGCGGTGGGATTGAGTCCCGGCCAGGCTGCTGCAATAGTTGGCATGAAGACGTCAATCGTCGGAGCTACAGAGTCGGAGCATGGGACGGAACCGGCAAGCCGTCCCGAAGATCTCACCGGCCGGCAAGAGCGGGCGAGAGAGTTATTGTCCGGCCTCACGCGGCAGCGCGAGAGGTTCGCGGCCGAGCTGGGCTACTGGCCGCCCAAGGAAGGATGACGTGACACCCGAAGAGCACCGCAAAGCTGCCGGGGATCTCGGCCGCAAGTATGGCGAGGCCATGGTCCGCGCGGTCGAGTTTTCCGGGCCGGTCCATTCCGGAGCCGCCTACGCTCAGCGGATGTTGCTGTTCTACGAGGCCGCCGATTGCTGCGCCGGACAGGCCGCGATTGCCGACCGTATCATCCGGGAGGCGAAGAGCTCATGAAACAACGCCGCCTGACCCCAAGAGTTGAGGAAGAGGCCCGGTCCCGCTATGAGGCGGCCGGGCCATCTTCTATCATGACCGACGAGCTGCTGGCAATCCTGATCGGCGCCTCCGATGAAGCGCCCGACGTGATCCGGACCATGAAGGGGTCCGCGCGCCGGGTCCTGGATGCGGAGCCCGAAGAGCTCAAGGCCGCCGGTGCCGGTCCGGATCTCGTCTTCCGGGCGCAGGCCGTCCGGGAGCTTCTCCGCCGCTACGCTTCCGAGCAAATCGAGGCGAAGCCCTTCGCGCGGTCCTCCGGCGAGGCATTCGAGGCTCTCATCCATTTATTCGCGGGCTCAAAGATCGAGAGCATGAGGGTCCTTTACCTGAATGCGAAAAATCAAGTAATCGCGAACGTGGAGCAGTTTCGGGGGACGGTCGATTCATCGGCCGTCTATCCTCGCGAAATCATCAAGACGGCGCTACAATTGAACGCGGCGGCTGTCGTCGTCTGCCACAATCACCCATCCGGAGATCCGGATCCGAGCCAATGCGACCGGGAGATTACCCGGGAGCTCGTTTTCTCATGTCGAGTGATGGGCATGAAGCTCCTCGACCATCTCGTAATTGGCGAGAAGCGCTTTTTCTCGTTTGCAGACCATGGGCTTATTCAGGATTACGAATTGCTCTACTCTTCCCGGGCCCACTGAGACATAATTCCGCCATTCCCGGCGGCCCAAATCCCCGACCCTTTACTCCCAGCAAATTTGAGGATCGGTTTGCCATTCGATGAGAAGGCTTATTAATTGTCGCCCTCACTACTCGGCCTGCGCTTATTACCACGAAGAGAAAAACGACCGAAAATCTTGTGCCATATTTGTGCCACTTTTTTCGATTTGTGCCACATTTGTGCCATAATTATGTCTACTAGGATTGAAAAGGATGGAAACGGATGGAATCCGCCATCATCCTGATAAGGTTTGATTTAAGCCCGAAATTGAGTGGCGCGCCTGGGGTGACTCGAACACCCGACCAACGGTTTAGGAAACCGCTGCTCTATCCATACTGAGCTACAGGCGCGCCCCGTCGATGGGGCCATCACTATAAGGCTTCCCCGCCCCTTTTTCAATCCTCCGGCGGCGGCACGGAGCCGTCGTCAGGTTCCGTTCCCCTGCCTTTGCGGATGCCGACAAACCTCTTCAGGTAGTCCAGGATGCTGCGCTTGCTGGTCCCCGCCTGGATGTCCTTTTCCGAGAGATCCTTGATCTTCAGCAGGCTCTCGCGGTTCAGCTGGTTGCGGGCGCTGACCAGGTCGGCGATGACCTCGGCCAGGTCGGGGTTCTTGGCCAGCACCGGTCCGAAGTCCTCGGCCCGGATCTTCAGCAGGACGGCTTCCTCCTCGATGATCCCGGTGGCGGTGCGCGGCATGCCGGTGAAAAGCGACATCTCTCCGAACAGCCCCCCGGAGCCGACGCTGAACGCGGAGGTGTAGGCCTTGCCCGCTTCCTGGGTCACGATCTCACCCCGGATCCTCCCGCGCACGATGACGTAAGCGCTGCGGCCCTTGTCGCCCTGCCGGAAGAGGACTTCGCCCTTGGCATAGACGGCCCGGATGACGACCGAGGCCAGGTCGCGGACGTGGTCTTCAGGCACGAGAAGCTCGCCCAAGCCGCCCTCTCGGGGCCGCCGCAGGAAAGCCGAGCGCATCAGGGCGGCGAAGCTCTCTTCGGCTTCGTCGCCGGCTTGGGCGTCGGGGATCGCCGGGACCGGCGCGGGCGCCTGACGCCCCGCAGCTCCGGCTATTCCCGTCAGGGCGCGGAATCCTTCCGCCGCCGGCACCGCGATCTCGAAGCCGCGGCGGCGCAGCTTGTACCAGGCCAGCCGGCCGACATCGGTGATGATGCTGTGCTTGCGGGCATAGTCCGTGACCCAGAACTTCAAGAGGTAGGAAACGCCCCATTCGTCGAAGCTTTGGAGGAAGGCCAGGGGCGCAGGATCGGACACGACCGAAGGGCAATCCCGAGCCGCCTCGACCAGGACGCTCAGCACCTCCCCCGCCGGGGCTTGCGGGCTCAGCTTGAACGGCAGCAGAAGGGCCGTCCGGCTGTCCGGCTGGGCGTAGTTGATGATTCTTTCCGAAGCCACCACCGTGTTGGGCAGAACGACGATGTTCGAGGCCCGGTCCAGGATGCGGGTCTCGCGCCAGTTAGTGTCGACGACGACACCCTCGTGGGCCCCGATCGAGACCCAGTCGCCGCGGTTGATGGAGCGAACGAAATGGAGCGACGCTCCCGACAGGATGTTGCTCAGAACGCCTTGAAGAGCTAAGCCCAGGACCATGGTCAGGATGGCCGAGGCGCCCAGGATCGGCGACAGATCGATCTTCAGGATAGCCTTGAGGACGATGAAGAGGACCGCCAGCTCCATGATCCCGAGAACGAGGTTGCGCAGCACGTCCGGCATGGGAAAGGACTTTCGGGACCGTCCGTACCAGATCGACAACAGCGCATCGAACAGCCTGATGAGGAAGAAGAAGACGAAGAAGACAACCCCCGCGTCGATATAGGGCCGGTAGCCCGCCGGCACCGGGGCAAAGGCCGAAAGGCCGGCGAAGGCCAGGCCGAAGACCGCCGGCAGGCTCAGGCGGCTCGTGAGGATCCGTCCGTTCCGCCCCATCCCCGCCGAAAAGCGCCCGGCCAGGAATCGCGTGATCAGGTAGAGGAGAAGCGCCCCCGCGACGACCAGCAGATAGACGGATAGAGTGCCGTAGATCGACCGCGGGGCCGAAGGATCCATCACAGCTTGACCACCATCCCGGCCGCGGCGACTTCGACGTGCCGGAAATTGGCCTTGGCCGCCCGCCTCATGCGGCCGACCGCCCGATCGTCATAGTTGGGGTTGAGGTGGGACAGCAGGAGCCGCCCGACCTTGGCCGCCTTGGCCAGCCGCACGCCCTGCTCCCAGGTGCTGTGGCCCCAGCCCTGGCGGCCAGCCTCGTATTCCTCCGGCGTGTACATGGCGTCATAGACCAGGAGCGAGGCCTTCTGGGACAGATCGGCCAGCCGGGCGTCGATCCCTTCCTCAGGGTGCTCGGTGTCGGTGGCGAAGACTGCGCTGCGCTTGCCGTCGTCGAAGCGGTAGGCCATGCAGCCCTGGGGATGGCGCAGCTGGGTCCGCTGGACGCGCATGCCGGCCATCGTCGCGCCCTCGGGACCGATGCGGACAAAAGTCTTTTTGGACGGGGTCTCGTCGAATCCAACCGGGAAGAGGGGCGCCTTCATCAGCAGCGCCAGGATCTCATGGGCCTCTTCCGGATCCACCCAGGAGATGAAGGTGATCTCGGTGTTCGGCCGGTAGAGGATGTCGAAGAAAGGCAGGCCCAGGACATGGTCGAGGTGAAAGTGGGTGAACAAGATGGTCGCCTTCAGCGTCCCTTCGCCCGCCTTGGCCATCATCTGCGCCCCCAGCGTGCGCAGGCCGGTTCCCGCGTCCAGGATGACCTGCTCCCCCGCCGCCGACTTGATCAGGGCGCAGGGGGTCGCGGCGCCATAGAGGGATTGGCATTGGCCGGCTGCCGGAAACGAGCCTCGCACGCCGAAGAATTCGATCCGCATGATGGCTATCCTTTCATTTAGTCTTGAGATCGAAGACGAAGTCCCAGTCCTCCGGCGGCGAATCGGTCTGGTATCGGGCGCAGCGCGCGGCGTAGACGGCCGCCACCGGATCCCCGGCCAAAGCCGCGGCTTCAGCTTCCGCCTCGGACCAGGCCCGTCGGCGGTAGGCGTCCAGGACGCCGCGGAAGGAGTCCAGCCTGGCCAGCGCATCCGCCCCGACGTCCTCCCGCCGCCCCACGATCTCGAAAATCCGGGTCGGAAGACTTTTGCCTACGACCCGGAGGCGATCGATTTCGCGGGCCACGATGTCCGGGCCGGCCGCGGCGACCGTTCCCTCCCCGGCCAGAATGGAGATGCCGAAGGGCTTGCAGGCGCCTTCCAGGCGCGCGGCCAAGTTCACCGTGTCGCCCATGGCCGTGTAATCGAAGCGGCGGCTCGAGCCCATGTTGCCGACCACCGCCGGCCCCGTGTTGAGGCCGATGCGCATATGGAGCTTATGGCCATAGCGGGCCTCGAGCCCCGGCCCCATGGCGGCCAGCCTGCTCTGGCAGGCCAAGGCCGCCCGGCAGGCCCGCAGGGCGTGGTCGGGAGTATCGAGCGGAGCGTTCCAGAAGGCGACGATGGCGTCACCCTCGTATTTGTCGAGCGTGCCGGCCTCATCCAGGATGATGTCCGACATGGCCGACAGCAGCTCGTTGAGCAGGGCCACCAGCCCCTCGGCCCCCAGCGACTCGGAGATCGATGTGAATCCGGCCACATCCGAGAAAAATGAGGTGATCTCGCGCCTCTCCCCGCCCAGCCGCAGCAGGGCCGGGTTCTCGGACACCCGCTCGACGACGTGGGGGCTGAGATATTGCCGGAAAGCCGTTTTGAGGAAGCGCTTCTGGCGCCCCTCCGCGGCGTAGCTCCAGACGGCCGCCGCGATCACCGCGAACAGGACGCCCGCGGTCGGAAGGACGAGCGAGACCCAGCGGCCCGCCGCGAAGCCCAGGCAGGCCGCGGCGGAAGGCAAGGCCAGGAGGCCGGCGGCGGCGGCTCCCAGGACGGCCGGTTTGCCGATCCGGGAGATCGCAGCGGCCGCGCCGATCGCCAGCAGGAGCGCTAGAAGCAGGTCGATCAGGGGCGAAGGGTGGCGCAGGAAGCGCCCCCGCAGGAGCGTGTCAAGCGCAGCGGCCTGGATCTCGACGCCGGGCACGGCCCGGCTGACCGGGGACGTCTTCATGTCCAGGAGGCCGACTCCGCTCAGGCCGATGAGGACGTTCTTCCCGGCGAAGGCCTGCGGCGGGATGGCCGGCTCCTCCCCCTCGGACATCTTCAGCCAGCCGTCGATGATCGACGCTGCCGGAGTAGCCGGGAAAGCTCGGCCCGAACGATAGCGGATCAGCATGGCCCCGTCGCGGTCCAGCGGGGGCATGGCCGTCTGGGCCGCCGGAGCGGGTCCCATGCGCGACAGCGCCAAGGCGACCGAGGGGATGTCCCGGTCGCCGATTCTGGTGGCCAGCGGCATGCGGCGGTAGATCCCGTCGGCGTCGGGATCCACGTGGACTTCCGCCCCGCCCCGGGCCGCTTCGGCCAGAATCGGGATGGGAACGGTGGCCGAGTGGAAGCTCCGCCCAGGCTTGGGCCAGGCTCCGGCCACCAAGGCTGATTTCTTCAGGAAGGCTTCGGCGCCGTCCGAGGACGGCTTGTCCTCGCCGCTGAGGAAGATCGGCAGCACGACGTTGCCCGATTCGCGCAGGGCTGCGGCCAGCATCTCGTCGTCTTCGACATCATATGTCGACGCCTCGCTCATCATGATGTCCATGAAGACCGAACGGGCGCCTCCATCTTTCAGGTATCCCAGGATCGGCGCGTACATCTGGCGCGGCCAAGGCCAGGAGACTTCCTGGGCCTTGAAATGGTCCAGGCTGTACTGATCGACGAGGATGATCGCAATATCGGGAGAGGGATCGGACTCGGCGAAGAGACGGATGCGGGCGTCCCAGCTCTTCAACTCCAGGCCCCGCCAGAAGCCCAGCCCGCCCAAGGCCGCGGCCAAGAGAAAGGCGCCCGACCCGGCCAGGACGCCGCGGAGAAGCTTCTTATCCACTCCTCTCCTATTTCAGCCCCGCTGTGGCCGCCTGGAACCGGGCCGTCCGGGCGGCCAGGATCGTCGGCAGCGGGCCCATGCCCGCCTCGACCTTTTCCGCCTTGCCGATCCTCTGCTCGGGCGTCGGGTGGGTCTTGAACCAACCCAGGCCCGAAGAGGCCGCCGCGCCGCCGGCCATGGTCTGAAGGAAGCGGTTCAACCCGGTCGGGTCGTAGCCGGCCCGCAGGCTGGTTTTCAGGGCCAGCTCGTCGGCCTCGTACTCGTATTTGCGGTCGTAGCCTTTCTCGACCAGGCTCTCGGCGATGTCGCCGAGGGCGTTTTCGAAGATCCCGGTCAGCTGGTCCAGCTCGCCGGGCGTGTACTTCTGGAGGGTGCCCTGCTCCATGAGCTTGAAGGCGTCCACCAGGCGCGACTTCTTAATGGACTGCAGGCCGTGCCGGGCGGCCACGTGACCGATCTCATGGGCCAGAATGGAAGCCAGGGCCTCCTCGTCCGGGCAGAGCTTGATCAGCCCCTTGGTCAGAAAGATCATCCCGCCGGGGGCGGCCAGGGCATTGACCTCGTCGGAGTTCAGGATCTGGAAGTGATACCCGGCATAGGTCTCGGGCCGGTCGGAGGACAGGGCCACGGCCTGGCCCAGGATGTTGACATATTGGCTCAAGGCCGGGTTGTTGAGCGGCGCATAGCGCGACAGAATCAGGGCCGCCACGCTGCGGCCGATGTAGTGCTCTTCCTCATCGCTGATGTCGCCGAAGGTGTTGCGCACGGTCTTGACGACCTTGGCCGCTTCCTTGCCGGTCTTGGCGACCTTGTTGACCTTGTTGAGGACTCCGCCTATTCCCTGGGCGTAGGCCGAGCCGGCGGACAGCCCCAGAAGGAGGGCCAGGACAAGCGGCAGCCGGCGCCGGGCGCTCACTTGGCGCCTCCGAAGGGAGCCAGCTTGCCGCGCCTGAGGAAATCCTCCACCTGGGATGGGGCGGCCCTGACTTGGAGAAGGCGGTCGACGGCGGCGAAGTTGAGCGACGGGTTCTTGGTCTTGTAGCTGTCCTCGATCTGCTTGTTGAAGCCCTTGCCGGCCAAGGCCACTTCGGAGGCCGAGGCCTGCGTCTTCATGGCCGAGGAGGAGGAGGCCAGGGCCAGACGGGACGCTTCCACGGCTCCGGCGTGGATCCAGCCGGCGGCCCCGGCGGCCGACTTAACCTGGAGCCAGCCGTTGGACTCGGCCAGCTTGGCCAGCCTGTCGCCGGCCCGGACCGCGGCCACGACCGGAGCGAAGAACTGGGGATTCTGCCGGATGGCCGAGCTCTGGACCTTGACCACGACGGTGTCGGCCGCGGCGGCCAGCAGGGCCAGGGCGAGCAGCCCGCCGAGCGTGGCGCGGGTGCGGAAAGTCCTCATGCGCTCCTCCTTTTCGGTCTCATCCCATGATAGGGGTTCGATCAGGCCAAGTCAAACCCGGCCGGGCGGGAAGCCGCCTCGAGGAGCTTCTCCTTGAGCCGGCTGTTGCGGTGGACCGGCTTGTCGTTCTTGATGGCGATGTAGAGGGCCTTGTAGGAGCCGATGACGACGCTCAGCTTCTTGGCCCGAGTCAGGGCGGTGTAGAAGAGGTTGCGTTGGAGCATGATAAAGTGCTGGGTCAGCAGCGGCATGACCACGGCCTGGTACTCCGAGCCCTGGGCCTTGTGGACCGAGACGGCGTAGGCCAGGGTGATGTCGTCCAGCTCGTCCCGCTCGTAAATCACCGGCCGCCCGTCGTAGCCGACGACGACCCGAAAGGAGTCCCTGTCGACGTGGAGAATGTGGCCGATGTCGCCGTTGAAGACGTCCTTCTCGTAGTCGTTGCGGACCTGCATGACCTTGTCCCGAACCCGCAGCTCGCGGGTCCCCAGGCGCAGGCCTTCGCTGCGTCCGTTGAGCCGGCGCTGCATCTCGATGTTCAGCCGCTCGATGCCGACGAAACCCTTGTACATCGGGCTGATAACCTGGATCTGGTTGGACAGAGGCGGCAGGCCGAACCGCTGCGGGATGCTCCAGCCGACCAGCTTCATGATGGTCGAGAAGACCTTGGCTTCCTCCTCCTGGCGGATGAAGTAGAAGTCGGCGTTCTTTTCGCCGGGCGGCGGGTAGATCAGCTTCTCGCCCTGGTTGACCCGGTGGGCATTCTGGATGATCAGGCTGTCGGCCTCCTGGCGAAAGATGCGGTCGAGGCGGACGACGGTCTCGGGACGGGCTTCGATCAGGTCGCGCAGGAGCTGGCCTGGGCCGAGGGCCGGGAGCTGATCCTTGTCCCCCACCAGGACCAGGCGCATGGAAGGAGGCACGGCTTTAATCAGCGAGTGCATCAGGGCCAGGTCGACCATGGAGAACTCGTCGATGATGACCGCATCGCCGGCCAGGGGATGGCGGGCATCGCGGCGGAAGGAGCCCAGCTTGGGATTGAACTCCAGCAGCCGGTGGATGGTCTTGGCCTCCAGGCCGGTGCTCTCGGACAGCCGCTTGGCCGCCCGGCCGGTGGGGGCCGCCAGCAGGACCGTCTTGCCCCACTTGGCGAAAACGGCCGTAACCGCCTTGATCAAGGTCGTCTTGCCGGTGCCCGGGCCGCCCGTGACGACCACGATCTTCTTGCCCACGCTGTCGGCGATGGCCTTCTTCTGCAGGGGCGAGAATTCCACCGTCAGCTCGCGCTCGACCTCGGCCACCACCTTGTCGACATCGAAGGAAGGGGCCTGGAAGGGGGCCCGCGCAAGCCGCTCCAGGGCCTTGACCACCTCCTCCTGGGCGTCGTAATAGAAGGGCCGGTAGACCGCCGTGTCGCCCTCCACCGCTTCGCAGACCACGGCCCGCTTGAGGGTCAGGGCGTCCAAGGCCGTCTCGACCGCCGTCCGGCCCACGCCCAGCTCCTGGCAGGCCGCGGCGAGCAGGGCGGCGCGCAGGGAGAAGACGTGGCCCTGCTCGTTGTCCTTCTCCAGGAGGTACAGCAGGTAGGCCTTGATCCGCTCGGGCGAAGCCGGGTCGGTGCCCAGCTTGAGGGCGATGGCGTCGGCCGTTTTGAAGCCGATGCCCCAGATGTCCAGACAAAGCTGGTAGGGGTTGGTCTTGAGGACCTCATAGGAGCGGGGCCCGTACTGGCGGTAGATCTTGTTGGCCAGGCTGGTCGAGACGTCGTGCTCCTGCAGGAAGATGATCAAGTCGCGGACGTCGCGGTGGGAGGACCAGGAAGCCTTGATGTCGGCCAGCTTGGAGGCTCCGATGCCGCTGACCTCGGTCATCCGCTGGGGCTGCTTTTCCAGGACATCCAGGGTCTGGTCGCCGAAGACGGCCACGATCCGCTTGGCCAGGGCCGGGCCGATGCCCTTGATGAGGCCGCAGGAAAGATATTTCTCGATGCCCTTGAGCCCGGCCGGCAGGACGGGCTGGAAGCGGGCCACTTTGAGCTGGGGACCGTACTTGGCGTTGGTCTCCCACTCGCCCTCGACCTTGAGCCGCTCGCCGGGGGCCAGGGGCGGGAAGGTGCCGACGATGACCATTTTGTCCCGGCCGTCGGCGGAGAAGCGGAGGACCGAGTAGCCGTTGTCGGGATTGAAGAAGAGGACGGATTCGATCGTCCCTTCGAACGCTTCCATGTCGGTCCATTTTAGCATGTTTTCCATGGATCGGCTTCATCGCTGGGAACTAGGGCGAGGGCTATGAGGGGGGCAAAACCATCGGCGAGGGAGCGGGCAC
>DFYJ01000145.1 GCA_002383325.1 Candidatus Aminicenantes bacterium UBA4085 | reverse complement strand
TCTTCAGGGCCCGCACGGCGCCGAGCTGGGCGGCCCTCAGCCGGGCCTTTCCGAACAAGGATTTTCTCTTGAGGAGGGCGGCCAAAGCTAGGCCGGCCTCCTCGGTGCCGCAGTGTCCCAGAGCCAACAGGAAAGCCGAGGCCTCGGCTTCGCTTTTCCGCAGGAAGGCCTTGTCGCGGATCAGACCGATCAGCTCCCGCCCCTTCTCCGGATCTCCGCCCAGCCGGACGCTTGAGGCGGCCTGGATTCGGACCTCACGGTCGGGATCGTGGAGAAGCCTGACCAGGATCCGCCGGGCCGCATCATCCTGGATGGCGCCCAGGGCCCAGATGGCCTTGAGGCGGACGGACTTGTCCTCGCAAGTCAGGAGATCCTCCAGAAGGGGGATGGTCCGGGGATCGCGGACCTCGCCCAGGACACCCAAGATCGCTATCGCGGCCTCCGGTCCAGATGCCCGAGCTTGTTGGGCCAGCGTCAGCGGATCGGTTTTGGCCATCTTCTCGAAATAGCCCAGGGCCATCTTCCGCAGGTCCTGGCCCTTCGCCTCCTCGTAGATGTCGGCAGCCCAAGGCAGCATGGAGGGCCCGCGGAGAGCCAGGTATTCGAAAAGCCGCTCCGGCTCGGGGAGTCGTCCTTCGACGGCGGCGGCGCGCACATCCGGCCAGGGAGCGTTGGCGCCGAGTCCGGCCCGGAATTTCGCGAAAGCCGCGATCCGCTCGGGAGCCGCCCCATCCAGCCGGCGGGAAAGGGGGTCCAGCATCTTGGCCAGCCGGATGGCCGAGGCGAAATCCAGACTTTGGATCTGGACCGCGTGATGGCCGTTGAGGTAGGTCAGAATGTCGGCGAAGGCCTCCGATCTCTCCTCGACCTGGAGGAGCTCGAAGACCAGGTCCATGAAATCCTTCTCCTCGCAGGCCCGCCGCTCCTCGCCCTGAAGGGTTTCCAGGCGCTTGAGGTCGGCCTGGTCGAGATTGGGGTAGTCTTCCTCGGCAGGCCCCGCGGCCGGGTCCGTCCGCGGGCCAGGACCGGCAAGCGCGCCCTTGTCCCGCATGGCCTTCAGGGCTGCTTCCCCATCCTCGGGCCGAAGATCGAGCCGGCCTCGATACAGGTCCTCCTTCCGGACATGAAAGGCGGGAGGGATTTTGTGGTCGACCGGGATCTTGGATTCCAGGAACTCATCCGAGGCGTAGTAGCGGATGCCGACGAAGTCCTTCTGCCACAGCGCGTCGACGATGTCGCTGGTTTCCAGGGGGAGGAGCGCCACGCTCTTGACCAGGACCAGGAATTCCGCGATCTCATCGGCCGTGATCCCGGGCAGGAAGGTCAGGGTCTTGAGGCCGTCCTTGAAGAAGAGGAAGGGCAGGCTGTGGATGATGTTCTCATCCTGCCAAACCGGGCGGCCGCCGTAGACGAAAGCGCCCTGCCGAACCTCGACCTCCAGCTCGCCGTGAGCGGCCAGAAAGGCCTGGAGCCGGGAGGTGAATTCGCCGCGGAAGCGGACAACCATCTCGTTGTGAGCGGGAAAGAGCTTGAAGGCGGAGACGGCCCGGCTGAGGGACGTGAAGACGTCCTTGGCGGCCTGGAAAACCGCGGCCTCGGGGTCCGCGTCGCCTCCCGGCGGCCGTCCGCGGAAAGATCCCCCTTGAAGAGCCATGTTGGAGCCATCCTAACAAAAACCGCGACCGAAGGAAATCCCCCCTCCGCCCCGGCCGGACCGCTTGACCGGACGGTCCTTCCGACCTAGAATTCCCGGCGCTTGAGGAATCCCCCATGAACCTGACTCTGATCGACTGGGCCATCGTCGCCGCCGTCTTCGTCTTCATCGTCGCCTCGGTCATGGCCAGCAAGAGCCTGATGCGGAGCGTCTCGGACTTCCTGGCCGCCGGCCGCACGGGCGGGCGGTATCTCATCAGCCTGTCGCAGGGCACGGCCGCCTTGGGGGCCATCACCATCGTCGGCATGCTGGAGATGAACTTCATCGCCGGTTTCACTCTGCGCTGGTGGGAGATGCTGATGACCGTCGTCCTGGTGGCCATCAGCGTCTCGGGCTGGGTTCTCTACCGGTTCCGCCAGACCCGCTGTATGACCATGGCCCAGTTCTTCGAGGTCCGCTACAGCCGCTCTTTCCGCGTTTTTGCCGGGGGGCTGGCCTTCCTCTCGGGCATCATCAACTTCGGCATCTTCCCGGCCGTCAGCGCCCGCTTCTTCATCCATTTCTGCGGCCTGCCGGCGACGGTGAGCCTTTTCGGCCTGTCCGTCTCGACCTTCGCCCTGATCATGATCGTGGTCATCGCGGTCCCCCTGTACTTCGTCCTCAGCGGCGGCCAGATCGCGGTCATGATCACCGACTTCCTGCAGGGCGTCTTTACCAACGTGGTCTTCATCGTCATCGTCGTCGTCCTGATGCTGAAGATCGACTGGGCCCACATTTTCACGGCCTTGGCGATGGCCCCCCCCGACGCTTCGCTGATCAACCCCTTCCGGACAGGCAGCACCAAGGATTACAATTTCTGGTACTTCCTGATCGGCATGATCGGGGTCATCTACGGCAAGCTGTCCTGGCAGGGCACCCAGGCCTACAACGCCTCGGCCAAGAGCGCCCACGAGGCCAAGATGGGCGACGTCCTGATGAACTGGCGGAACATCCCGCAGTGGGGCCTCTTCCTCGTCTTCGTGCCCGTCGTCGCCTACACCTTCCTGCATCACCCGGACTATGCGGGCGCGGCGGCCGGGGTGCGGCAAACCATCGCCGGCGTCGGCAATGCTGCCCTGCAGAGCCAGCTGACCGTGCCCATCGTCCTCAGCCGGCTGCTCCCGGTCGGTCTGATGGGGGCCTTCGCGGCGGTCATGCTGGCTGCCTCCATCGCCTGCCATGAGACGTACCTCCACTCCTGGGGGGCCATCTTCATCCAGGACGTCCTGCAGCCCCTGCGCCGGCGGCCGTTCGAGTCCCAACAGCATATCCGGGCTCTGAAGTGGTCCATCGTCGGGGTGGCCGTCTTCGTCTTCTTTTTCAGCCTGCTGTTTCAGCAGAGCGAGTACATCTTCCTCTTCTTCGCCGTAACCGGAGCCATCTTCGCCGGCGGCAGCGGAGCGGTCATCATCGGAGGCCTGTACTGGAAGCGCGGCACCACGGCCGCCGCCTGGTCGTCCATGCTGACCGGCATGGTCACGGCGGTCGGGGGGATCGTCATCCGCCAGATCAATCCGGCTTTTCCCATCAACGGCCAGATGTTCTGGGGCTTGGCCATGGCCTCCTCGCTCGTCGTCTACGTGGTCGTCTCGCTCCTGACCAGCCGCGGCCGGACGTTCGACATGGACCGCATGCTGCACCGCGGGAAGCATGCGATCGCGGGGGAGACGAAAATCATAGATTCCGTTCCGGTCAAGGGCTGGAAGGCGCTGGGCATGGGACGGGAATTCACGCCCTTCGACAAGGTCATCTACGTCGCCACCTACGCCTGGACGTTCTCCTGGTTCATCATTTTCGCCATCGGAACGATCCTCAACCTGACCGGAGCCGTGGGAACCGCGCCCTGGATGACGTTCTGGAAAGCCTACGTTGATATTTACCTGGTGACATCCATCATCGTCATCCTGTGGTTCGCGACCGGGGGGTTCATCAACCTGAAGGCCATGATCCGCCAGCTCAAGACCATGACCCGCGACCACACCGACTCGGGCTACATTGAAAGAAAATAGGGGGACAGTATACGTAAATCCCTATTTTTCCCGGCCTCCGTAGACAGGAGGAACGAGCCGGGCCTGAGACTTTTATGGGAAATCGGGAATTACGTAGACTGTACCCCTATTCCGGGAGACAAGAACGATGAACTATGGACGGTTCAGCCCCGACGGGCGCGAGTATCTGATCGACAACGTCGCCACGCCGACGCCGTGGATCAACTACATCTACAACGGCCGCTATTTCTCGACCATCTCGGCCAACGGCGGAGGGATCAGCTACTTCAAGAGCCCTCTCCACGGCCGGATCACGCGCTACCGTATCAACGACGTCCCGCCCGACCGACCCGGCAAGTATATCTACGTCAAGGACCTCGACACGGGCGCGATATGGAGCCTGACTTGGCAGCCCGTCGGTCGGGATGCCGCCTCCTACCGGGCCGCCCACGGCTTCGGTTACATGCGGGCTGAGGCGGAGGTCGAAGGCATCGCCTCGTCGGTCCTCTTCCTCGTCCCGCCCGACGACGACCGCGAGGTCTGGCGCGTCCGCCTGGCTAACGCGAGCGGGCGGCCGCGCCGGCTGGCCGTCACGGGCTATGTCGAGCTCGCCCTCGGCCATGCCCTGGTCGACCTCATCAACCAGTGCGACGACCAGCACTTTAACCGCGTCCATTTCGACCGCCAGCGCAACACCCTCTTCGCCACCAAGACCTACTGGGTCACCGAGACGCGCGGCACCCAGCAGCAGGAGAACAAGGAGTGGGACCAGTGGGCCTTCTTCACCGTCAACGCGCCCGTCGTCTCCTGCGAGACCCTGCGCGAGCGATTCATCGGCCCCTACCGGAATGAGTCCAACCCCCTGGCCCTAGAACAGCCCGACCTCGGCTCCCGGGACACGGATTTCGGGAACGCCGTCGGAGCCTTGCAGGCTGAAATCGTCCTCGAGCCCGGCGAGGACCGCGACCTCGTTTTTTCGCTGGGAGTCATCCCCAAAGCGACTTTTGAGGCCGATCGCGACGCCCGCTTGTCCCGGTATCGCGACACGGCCTCGGTCGATTCCGCCCTGGCCGCCATCGGCCGGCGCTGGGACGACTTCCTGGGCCGGATGCGAGCCGACACCCCGGACACCAAGGCCAATGTCTTCCTCAACGGCTGGTCGCCCTACCAGGCCAAGGTCGCCTTCGACGTCGGCCGGGTGGCCAGCTTCTATTATTGGGGCATCGGCCGCGGCTTCGGCTACCGCGACACGGCCCAGGACACGATCGCCATCGTGGCCGCCGAGCCCGCCAAGGCCCGCGAGCGGATCGGCTTGCTGGCGCGCCAGATGCAGACCGACGGCCGGGTCTACCACCACTTCTACGGTGACGGCCAGGGCGAGTTCACCAAGCACTGCGACGACCCGCTCTGGTTCATCCTGGCGGTGGACGAGTATGTCAAGGAGACGGGCTCCTCCGGCGTCCTGGACGAGACGGAGGCCTTCCTCGACGCCGCACCGGGCACGATCCGGGAGCACCTGCTCGCGGTCGTCCGCTTCGCCCGCGGCAACGTCGGCCGCCACGGCCTGCCCGTCTTCGGCCGCGGCGATTGGAACGACACCCTCGACTACATCGGCGGCCGGGACGGCGGCGAAAGCGTCTGGGGCGGCATGTTCTATGCGGCCATGCTCGACCGGCTGGATGGCCTGCTGCGGGCGAGTGGACGAGTCGATGGGGCGGAGGAGGTCCGGGCCGCCCGCGACCACTTCCGACTGGCGGTCGAGGAGCACTGTTGGGACGGCGAGTGGTACATCCGGGCCTTCGGCGAGAACGATCGCCGCATCGGCTCGCGCGAAAACGCCTACGGCAAGATCTTCATCAACACCCAGAGCTGGGCCGTGATTGCGGGACTTCCCGATCGCGGCCGCCTGGTTTCGGCCATGGACTCGGCCAAGCGCCGGCTCGACGGCCCCTACGGGCCCAAGATCTGCGCCCCGGCCTTCCGGGAGATCGACCCCAAGATCGGGCTCATCACCCGCTGCGTCGGAGGCAAGAAGGAGAACGGCGCGGTCTTCAATCACCCCACGGCCTGGCTCATTCAAGCCGAGTGCCTGCTCGGGCGCGGGGCGCGGGCCTGGGACTACTACAAGAAGCTCCTTCCCGACCGCGTCGACTCGGACATCTACGCGGCCGAGCCCTACGTCTACGCCCAGTACATCACCAGCGAGGAGCACGAGGGCGCCGGACGGGCCAGCCATTCCTGGCAGACGGGTACGGCGGCCTGGATGTACCGGGTCGCCTACGACCACATTCTGGGCGTTCGCCCGACCTACGCCGGCCTTCTCATCGATCCGGCCATCCCGCCGGACTGGAAGGCTTACCGGGTCGAGCGGATTTTCCGCGGCACGCGCTACGTCATCGACATCGAGAATCCCGACGGCGTCGAATCCGGCGTCATAGCCGTCTTCGTCGACGGTCGGCCGATTCAGGGCTCGGTTCTGCCTGTCGTTGCCGGGCCCGATTGCCGCGTCCGGATCGTCATGGGCAGAAAGGAGCGGCTGAACGTCAAGGCAGCCGGCGGGGACGCTAGAACGGGAACGGGTAAAATCGGGGGACGCGATGGCCGCGCCCCCCGGAGGGGTCGTCCGTAATCTACCGCTCAGATGATCTCGAGCGCGTCCTTGTCCGGCAGCTTGGGGAACTTGGCGTGCGGCTCGGTCTGGTACCAGAAGGCCACCGAGGCGATGTCGTCCTGCAGCGGCAGGTAGCGCCCGCCCGACCGCCAGCCCAGGGCTTGGATGGTCACCTTGAGGTCTTTCTCGAAGCGAACCGGGTCCATGATGTGCCAGCGGTAGAGGCCGAACCGCTGCATGACCTGGTAGTGGCCGTCGCCGCGGATGACCTGAGGCAGGCCCGCGTACGGCGTCGTGAACTCGTGGTACTGGATCGTGCCGTCCGGCGCCTTGGCGTCGAAGTCGTACGAGCCGCAGAAGTAGTCCTCGGTGCCGGTGTAGGCGATGGTCGGGAACTTGGAGTCGCCGTCCATGAAGAACTTGAGCTCGCCCTCGCCCCACCAGCCGTTGTTGTGAACGCCCCAGGCCATATAGGTGCCGACATAATGGCCCCAGCCCTTGACGCCGTCGAGAATGGTGTAGTCCGTCTTGTAGGGCAGCGGATTGGTCCGCCGGAACTGAGCGTGGAAGTAGGCGGCGTCGTCGGGGACGTCGGTCAGCGTGTAGTTGACCTGGTAGTAGACGGTGAACTGGTTGATGTTGGCCGCCTCGCCCGGCCGCGGTTTGGCGCCGATGTTCTCGATGGTCATCTTGAAGCCCTTGCGGAAGGGCATCTCCCAGTAGCAGTTGAAGGCGCTGCCGGGATTGACGCAGACGGGCAGCGACGAGATCTGGGCGTACTGGCCCCAGCCGCAGGCGAAGAAATCGCCGACGGGGCACTCGACCGAAGGCTCGGTCTCGCCGTCCCAGTAGATGCGCAGAATGGCGAAGCGCCAGGTACCGGCGGGCGTCAGCCAGATCTGCTGGATGGCCCCCTCGCCCTTGACGTCGGCCATGACGAAAGTCTCGCCGGCCGGGACGCGGACGTAGGGCGAAATCTTCCAGCCCTGGCCCAGGTCGCGGGCGGAGCTCATGGCCGGGCCGTCGATGGACATGCCGGCCTTGCCTTTCTCGCCGGTGAAGTTCTCGGGCGAGATGGAGCGGGTCACGGCCTTGGACAGGCGGCTGAGACTGCTCAGGCCCATGCCCAGGCCGTCGAAGCCCTTGGGCTTCTCCTGGGCCGAGACGACGAGCGAGACCGCCGCCAGAAGGATGAGGATCTTGACCAGGGGTCGCTTCATGGGAGCCTCCGGAAATGGATTTCGATGGGGGAAGTTATACTGTCCGCCGCGCCGTTCTGTCAATAATCGGAGGACACGCTGCATAGCTCCCAAATTATTTCCGCTCTCGAGGCATCGATCTGGAAGTAGCTCCGAACCTGGAGAAATCGAGGGGGGAGTATTCCCTCGATTCTTGAAACTCCGGCGGCGACGTGATAGGTTCTGCCCGGAGGGACCATGCAACGCCATCCCGACAACCCCATCCTGACCCGGTCCGATATCCCCGACATCCCGAGTCTGCCCCGAGACCCGTTCCATCCTCCCCTCTTGCACGACGTCACTTCGGTTTTCAACCCGGGGGCGATCGAGCGGACCGACGCCGAGGCCCGGTTCATAACCCTCCTCCTGCGGGTCCAGGACCGCTCCCGCGAGACGTACCTCGTCCCGGCCCACAGCTCGGATGGCGTCTCGTTCCATGTCGAGCCGCGGATCGTCGAGTTCAGGGGACTGGAAAAGCTCGGCCGGCGCGTCTATCACGTCTACGACGCCCGCATCACTCGGCTTGAGGGGGCTTACTATATCCTGTTCGCCATGGACATGGACGACGGCTGCCAGCTCGGGCTCGGCCGAACGGAGCATTTCGAAGACTTCGAGTTCCTGGGCTTGGTTTCGGACGAGGATATCCGCAACGGCGTGCTGTTTCCGGAGAAGGTCGGCGGACTCTATTTGCGGATGGACCGGCCCAATAGGGCTCGTCACACCGGAGGGCCGACCTCGGGAAGCACCATTTGGCTGTCCGCGAGCGACGACCTCCTCACCTGGCGGCCGGTCGCCCCGCTCATCGACGGACGCTTCCACTACTGGGACGAGTTCATCGGCTCCGGCCCCCCGCCGGTCAAGACGCGCGAGGGCTGGCTGCACATCTACCACGGCGTGGCCGGGCACTTCGGCAGCTCCGCCGTCTACCAGGCGGGCGTCATGCTCCTCGACCTGGATGATCCGTCCAAGGTCATCGGCCGCTGCCGGCGCAACATCCTGGAGCCGCGCGAGCCTTACGAGCTGGCCGGCCAAGTGCCCAACGTTGTCTTCCCCAGCGGCCTGATCGTCGAAAAGGTCGAAGCGGAGGGATTCGCCGCGGCCGACAGCCCGGTCAAGGTCTATTACGGCGCCGCCGACACCGCGGTCGGCCTGGCCGAAACGACCATCGCGGAGCTCCTGGACGCCTGCGCCGAAGACGCGATCGGGTCGAAATAATTCGGGAGTTATGTAGGGTGTCCCGCAATTCAAGAGACAGGGTCCAGCGGGCCGTCCACTTCGGCCGACCCGACCGCGTCCCGATCTCGCACGCCGTCCTGCCGGCCGCTCAGCTCAAGCACGGCCCGGCTCTGGCCGAGATCCTGGAAGAGTTCCGCGACGACTTCGGCTGGGACTACGCCGCGGACCTGCCCCTGGAGAAGTTCCCTCCCCAATACGCACCCGGCTTGAACCAGGACGACTTCGGGACGGTCTGGCGGGTGGAGACGGCCGGCGTCTGCGGCATCCCGGTCGGCTTCCCCATCCCCGACCTGGACCGCTATGGCGGATATCGCTGGCCGGCCGACTTCCCCGCCGGCCCACCGTCCGGCCGCCAGTACGGCGGCCATATGGTCGGCCGCGATGATCGCTGGTATGCCCGCGGCGGCTGGTTCACCTACTTCGAGCAGCTGCAGCAGCTGGTCGGCATGGAGGCCTTCCTCGTCGAGCTGGCGGCCGAGAGGCCTCCCCTGCTCCGGCTGATGGACGACCTGCTGGCCTTCAACCTCCGCTGGATCGACCGCTGGCTGGCCCTGGACTACGACGGCCTTCACTTCGGCGACGACTGGGGCGGCCAGACCTCGCTGCTCATCCGACCGACTCAATGGCGGCGGCTGTTCAAGCCCCGCTACGCGGAGATGTTCGGCCGGGTTAAGGCGGCCGGCCGCGACGTCTGGTTCCACAGCGACGGCTTCATCAACGACATCGCCGGCGACCTGGCCGAGATCGGCGTCGATGTCCTCAATTTCCAGGTCGCCGTGACGGGGCATGACTGGGCCGCCCGCCATGTCCGCGGCCGGATGGCCGTCCGCACGGACATCGACCGCCAGTCCGTCCTGCCCTTCGGCTCCCCGGCCCAGGTGCGCGACGAGGTCGCCCGGACCTTCGCATCCTGCGGCACCGCGGACGGGGGGCTTATCGCCTGCGGGGAGATCGGCCCCGACGTGCCCCTGGCCAACGCGCAGGCGATGTACGAAGCCTTCCGGGATTTCGGCCGCCTCTGACCGGAAGGAACTAGCATCCAGCCCTCAGCCCAGGGGAGCGGATCCAAGCGGCCGCCGGCGCCGCCGCGGGCAGTAAAACGCCAGATCGAAGAACGCCAAGAGGGCCAGGATCCCCGCCTCGACGGCCGCGATAGGCGCATTCAGATGAATCCGGGTCTCCCGCACGGCGATGCTGCGCCGCAGGGCATACCGGACGGCGGAGGAGTCCTCGGCCGGGAGCGGGGAGCGGTCCCGCTTCAGGAACCCGGGCAGCGGCATGTATCCGCTCCACTTCGTCGTGGTCTTCCAGACGTGGTTGGTTTGGGGATCGCGCTGGAAGAGGAGCTCGCTGGTCCGCGTCGGGACAACGAAGGCGGCCGCGGCCGCCAGCAGGATCAGCCCTACGCCGGCCCGGCGCCGGCAGCGCCGGATGGGTCGGCGGTTCTCGGAGACGGATGGGGCATCCATGTTTAATCGGATTTCCATGATACGCCATTTTTCCGGCGAACGAAAACTCCTCCTCCCCGGCGTCCTTGACATCCCGCCCCGCTGCGGGTAAAATCCTGATTGTAATGATTTCAAATAGAGACGATCTCCGCCGGCAGCTGGCCGCAGCCGGCATCAAGCCGACCTTCCAGCGAACGATCATCCTGGAGGCGGTCCAGGGGCGCAACGGCCACCCCGCCGTGCGCGACCTCCATCAGCGCCTGGTCCGCGACGCGCCGACCCTGTCCAAGACCACCCTCTACTCGACCCTGGAGCTGTTCGCCCGCAAGGGCCTGATCGCGGCCCTCTACATCGACCCGGCCGAGGTCCGCTTCGACGGCCTGCCCGGCCCCCACCATCATTTCGCCTGCACGGCCTGCGGCCGCATCCTCGACATCGACATCGCCTGCGCCACCGGCCAGTGCGGCCGCATTCACGGCCACCGCATCGACGAGGTCCACGGCTACTTCAAGGGCCTCTGCCGCGACTGCCTGGCGGCCGGCCGCGTCCCCCGCGCCCCATCCGTCCCGAGACATAAATCCCCAAGGAGGAAGTCCCATGCCTAACGTCAACGCCAAGCTGCAGGTTTACAAGTGCCCGGTCTGCGGCAACATCGTCGAGGTCCTGCATGCCGGCGGCGGCGAGCTGGTCTGCTGCGGCCAGCCGATGCAGCTGCTGGCCGAGAACACCGTCGACGCGTCCAAGGAGAAGCACGTCCCGGTCCTTGAGAAGACCGCCGACGGCTGGCTGGTCAAGGTCGGCGCCGTGGCCCACCCGATGGAAGACAAGCACCACATCGAGTGGATCGAGCTGATCGCCGACGGCCGAGCCTACCGCGAGTTCCTCGAGCCGGGACAGGCCCCCGAGGCCCGCTTCTGCGTTCAAGCCTCGGCCGTGACCGCCCGCGAATACTGCAACTTGCACGGGCTCTGGAAAGCCTGATTCCGCTATCGAGGAGAGACCCATGCCCAAATCGATCAAGGGAAGCCAGACCGAGAAGAACCTGCTGGCGGCCTTCGCCGGCGAGTNNCGAGAACGAGAAGGAGCACGCCAAGCGCTTCTTCAAGTTCCTTGAGGGCGGCGAGGTCGAGATCACGGCCGCCTACCCGGCCGGCATCATCGGCGACACGGCCCAGAACCTGAAGGCCGCCGCCGACGGCGAGAAGATGGAATGGACGATGATCTACACCGACTTCGCGGCCACGGCCGAGAAGGAAGGCTACCCCGAGGTGGCGACGGCTTTCAAGATGATCGGCAAGGTCGAGCTGGAGCACGAGAAGCGCTACCGGGCCCTGCTGGACAACATCCTGTCCGGCCGCGTCTTCAAGAAGGGCAAGGCCGAGCGATGGGCCTGCCGTAACTGCGGCTACGTCCACGAGGGCCCCGAAGCCCCCGGATTGTGCCCCGCCTGCCAGCACCCCCAGGCCTTCTTCGAGCTGCAATCCGAGAACTACTGATTCAGACGATGCGGGGCCGCAGGACGACGGCCCCGACTCTCTCCAGGGCCCGCCGGACGTCGCCCCACATGGCCTCGCCGCGCAAGGCTCCGATGATCGAGCCGCCCGAGCCCGCGTACTTGGCCGAAGCCCCGCAGGCCCGGGCGGCCGCGATCATTTCCTGGTTGGCCGGACTGATCTCCTGGATCGACCGGCGCAGCTCGAAGTTCTCGTCCATCAGCCGGATGAAGGTATCCTGGTCGCCGTCCAGGAGCGCCCGCCGGCCCCGCTCGGCCAGCTCGCCGAGCTTCCTCAGCACGCCGATGGTGAAGGCGTCGCCGCGGTCGTATTTAACCCGGATCTCGTTGAGCACCCGCCCGGAGACTTTGCCCAGGGCCGGCTTGTAGGCCAGATACAGCGGCGGCAGAAGGGCCGGANNATGCCCCGCGGCCCGCAGCAGGGTTTCGTCCAGGTCCATGAAGACGCAGCCCTCGTAAACCTGGATGACCCGGTCCATAAAGCCGGCGTTGATGTCCAGCTCGTCCCGCTCGGCGCTCAGGATGAGGGAGGGCTGGACCTCCCGCGGGATATCGATCCCATAGAAGGCCATCAGGGCCCGCAGGGTGGCGGTGATGATGGCGCTGGAGCCGGCCAGCCCGATCTGGCGCGGGATGTCGGACTCGTAGCGCAGGGTGAAATTGCGGGCCGGCAGCCGCTGGCCGCTGTCGCGGACATAGTCGTGGAATTTCTTGACCGCCGCCTTGGCCAGCCGGACGCCGCCGTAGTAGCCGTACAGGAAGGTGCCCCGGGCGAACTCCTCCAGGCTGGCGTAGCGCTCCTCGTCCTCGGCCGCGGGCACGATGACGATCTCGGGGCTCTCCTCGAGGGTCACCCGGGCCCGGAAGTTGCGGACCGCGACGGCGATGATGCGGCCGAAGTAGCCGTCCGACGGGTTGCCCAGCAGCCCGGCCCGGGCGCAGGCGATCCCCTCGGTCATAGGGCCTTGGCTTCCAGGCCGGTCAGGACGCCCCGGAAGTACCCGTGCGACTCGGCCGCCCCGGGCAGGGGGTCCCGCTCGTCCTTTTCGTATTCCAGGCTGACCGTCCCGGTATAGCCCAGGGCCATCAGGGTCTTGAAAAGCTTGGGGATGTCGATGATTCCGCGGCCGGCCTCCACGGTCGTCCCCTTGGCCGTATCCGCCGTGACGTCCTTGCTGTGGATGTCCAGGAGGCGGTCGAAGCAGTGTTCGGCCGCGACCGACGGGTCGATGCCGCAGCGCATGGTGTGCCCGATGTCCATGCACAGCCCGATGCGCGGATCGCGCGTCTTGATGCGCGCGTAGATGCTCTCGGGCGAGGGGAAGAGCTTGTCCTCAGGCCCGTGGTTGTGGATGGCCAGCTTGACGTTCGTCCTCGTGATCCACTCCTCGATCTTCGGCAGCAGCTCGTATTCCGGAACGCCGACGATCAGCTCCATGTTGGCATCCTTGGCGAACTGGAAGGCCTGGGCGACATCGGCCTCCGACTTCATGTAGACCACGCCGCAGGCGTAGACCTCGACGCCGCGGTCGCGGGCCTTGGCCCGGAAGGACCGGATGCCCCCCAGCGATTCCTTCGGCGACAGGTGCATGTCCTTGACCGAGAGCCGGGTCAGCCCCAGCCGCTTGGTCATGTCCAGGGCCTCCTCCGCCTTGAAGGCCCGGAAGGAGTAGGAGGCCAGCCCCAGCCGCAGGCCGGGGACGGGCGGCACGGCGGGCCGGATGGCGGGCCGGGCAGCGGTTGGG
>DFYJ01000124.1 GCA_002383325.1 Candidatus Aminicenantes bacterium UBA4085 | reverse complement strand
CGAACCGGGCCGGGGGGCCGCAAGCGACCCGGCCCGCCAGCATGCCCGCCCAGGCCTCTTCCAGGCCGGCGCCGCCCGCGGCCAGGCAGCCGAGTCCGGTGACGACGGGATCCCGCGGGTTCATCCTGGGGGCATCTTCTGCGCCAGGAAGGCGGCCAGCGAATCGATCGAAGTGAAGGCGGCGGTCGCGGTTTCGCGATCTCCGACCTCGACGCCGAACTCCTTCTGCAGCAGCACCACAAGCTCGACCGCATCGAGGGAATCCAGGCCCAGGGCGCTGTCGGGGCCGAACAGCGGCCCGTCGTCGGCGATGTCGTCGACCGTCACGTTGGCCAGCTTGAGCTCTCTGATGATCAGTTCCTTGAGCCTGCGCTTCAGCTCCATGGGCTTCTTCTCCCTTCTTGTCCTCTTCCCGTCAGACCGCGTGACGTCCGCCGGCCTCGGCCGGCTTGGGCTCGCCGGCCCAAAAATCGAAAAAATTGAACCAGGCGAACGGGTACTCCCGGAGATGGTCTTCCAGGAGCCCGACATACCGGCGCAGAAGATCGAGCCGCGCCTCGCTCTTCTCCAGGGACCGCCTCTCCGGGTTCATCCGCAGGATGTGCGCCCGCAGACGAAAGCGCAGGCGGCCGGTCCGGGCGGTCAAGAAGATGACGATATCGCTGTCCGTCGTCAGCGCCAAGTGGTAAGGCAACAGCGGAAAGGGAGCGGGGCTTCCCAAAAAACCGGCTCTCGCGCAGGCCGCCGACCCGTAGCCGCGATCGCCCATGACCGCGACCATGTTACCATGCGACAGGGCCGAACTCAACTCGGGGACGCCGCCCAGAAAGCCGTCCGGGGAGACGATGCGCACATCGGCGTCCTCCAGCTCGGTCAGCCCCATGGACTCCGAGGCGGCCTCCCGTCGGAGATGGAGGAAGACCGCGCGGCGCAGAAAGCCGAGGGCCGATATGGCCCGCTGCCAGACGCCGATATGGCTGGGGATGAAGACCATGCCGCGGCCTTCGCCGTCCAGGCGCCGCATCTCCGCGTCGTCGGGAAAATCGATCCGCAGACGCTCCGGGCCGAGGATCCCGGCGGCCGCCTGATCGATCAAGCAGAGACCGAACTGGTAGTAATGGCGGAACGTCCGCCGCAGCCGGTCCCGCCGGCCGCTCCCGGGAAAGCGCCGGGCCAGGTAAGGCCGGGCCGCCCGCCGCGCGCTCGGCCGGAGGAAGACGTAGTAAGCGATGACCGGGACCAGGACGGCGTAAGCGGGCCCCACGCCGAAGCGGCGGATCAGCCACTGAAAGATGCGGTGGCCCGCACGGCGGCCGTAACGGGGCGACGGCTGAGGGGCGCTCATGGTTTCCCGCCACCGGACGAGGGAGGCGGCGGCGCCGCCCAGCGGCGGAAGGGAATCGGAAGGAATCGGCGGGAAACCAGGGCCGTGTACATGAGGGAAATGCGGAGATTGTCCTTGAAAGGCCGGAAATGGGAGACCCGTCCGGAGGGGGGATCGTAGCGCGTCCCGACATCCACCCAATCCAGGCCCAGGCCGGCCCAGACGGCGCGGACCAGGATCTCGACCTCGAACTCGTAGCGGCTTCCCAGGTACTTCCGCCCGGCCAGCGGCGCCACCGGATAGGCCCGGAACCCGCTCTGCGAATCCGGCGTCCGGCCCCCCGAGGCGATGCGCACCCACATGTTGGACCAGCGCCGGCCGAAGCGGCTGGCTCCGGGCGCATCGTCCCGGAAGCCCCGCCGGCCGACGATCAGGCGGTTGGGAAAGGCCCGGACCCTCTCGGCCAGCCGCCCGATGTCCGCGGGGAAATGCTGACCGTCGGCGTCGATGGAGATGACGTGGCTGTAGCCGTGATCCCGGGCCCAGAGCAGGCCCGCCCGGATGGCCCGGCCCTTGCCCTTGTTGCGGGGAAAATCGATCCGCTGGATCGGCAGCCCGGCCAGCGAGGCGGGGCCGTCATCCGTGGAGCCGTCGTTGACCGCCAGAAGCGGCCAGCCTTGGTCCAGGACGCCGGCCGCCACCCCGGCCGCGGTCCGGCCGTTGTTGAAGTACGGCAGAAGGACCAGGATCCGGATCGCCGCGCCGTCCATGCCCGGCCCTACTTCTCCCGGTAATCGCGGCGCACTTGCAGAAAATCCGGCAGGTTCCGGACGAACCGGAGCCAGCTGTCGGGGGATTTCCAGAGCATCGGAATGTAGCGGGCCAGCACCCGCGGCCGCTGGTAATAGCGCCGGTAGATCTCCTTGAACATGTCGTCGATCTTGGCCGCCGTCAGGCCGTTCGGGATGAACAAGGCATTGACGCAGTTGGCCAGCTCCCAATTGTCCACGAGGGTCCCCTCTCCGGCCAGGCCGGCGTAGCAGGAGGCCCCGGGGAAAGGCGTGAATTTGGTCAGATTGAACTCGTCCAGGGGAAGACTGAGGATGAAGTCCCTGGTCCGGGCCAGGCTGGCCTCGGTCTCGCCGGGCAGGCCGATCATGAACAGGCCCTTGACCCGCAGGCCGGCCTTGCGGATCAGGCCGATCCGCTCGCGCATCGTCCCAAGGTCGACCGCTTGGCTGCGGTGCCGGCGAAGAACCTCCCAGTCCCCGCTCTCGATGCCCAGACTGATCGTCCAGCCGCCGGCCCGCTTGATCGCCTTCAGCAGCTCCATGTCGAGCGCCTCGGGGCGGGACGCGCAGTTGAAGCTCAGGCCCAGTCCGGACCGGGCCAGCGCTTCGCACAGGCTCAGGACCCGCTCCCGCCGGAGGGTCATGTTGTCGTCATAGAGGTTCAGGTGACGGATGCCGTAGCGTTGGCGGAGCAGCCCGAACCATTCGATCAGATACTCGGAGCTGTGGTAGCGGTAAGAGCGGCCGAAGACCGAGCGGTCGCAGTACGTGCACTGGAAGACGCAGCCGCGGCTGGTGACGGCGATCGTGCCCGGCGCCTTGGGGTAGCTGAACAGCGGCAGCTTGTAGCGGTCCGGAAATCCGCTCAGCTTCCCGTAATCGGGGAAGGGCAGCTGATCGAGGTCCGGCAGCTTCTGCCCCGCTCCCGAACAGGCGATATCCTCTCCCTCCCGGTAATGGATGCCGCCGACGCCGAACGGCGGTCGGCCGTCCCGGTCCAGGATCTCCCGCAGGGCCTGCTCGCCCTCTCCGGAGACGGCCAAGTCGATCTCGGGATAGTCCCGCATCAGCCGGGGCGCGAGCGCGGAGACGTGGACGCCCCCGAAGACCGTCCTCAGCCCCGTCTCGGCCTTGACCCGCCGGGCCAGCCGGGCGGCATCGAGAAAACCGGAGGTGGTCACGGAGAAGCCGACGAAATCCGGCTTGGCAGCCCGCAAGCGGTCGATGAGGCCGGCTTCCGCTTCCGGGTAGGCGTAGAAGTCCAGGATCTCCGCCTGATGGCCGAAGCGCTCGACCCAGGCCGCCAGCGAGCAGAGTCCGATGGGCGGCATGATGTTGGCGATCCGGGACATATCCTTCCGGCCCGGCTCCCAGTTCGTGCCCAGCGGCTGGACGAGGACGATGCGGCCCATGTCAGCTCCGGACCCGGCGGCGGGCCTTGAGGACGTAGTCCCAGAGAGGCCCCTTCAGGCCCCGCCGGTGCAGGCTGGCGATGACGGCCTCGGTGCCGCCCGTGGGATAGATGCGGCTGATGTCGCCGCCGAAGGATCGCCGAATCCGGACGTCGACCTCGCCGCGCCCGACCAGGGGGGAGAAATAGAAGGTCTCGCGCAAACTGTCCCAATCGTCCCCGATCAGGCCCTCGCGGCGGGAGAGCCGCCAGATGTCGGTCCCGGGGATGATCCGGATCCCGAGGAAGGCGAAGACGACGCTGTGCCGGAGGCCGTCCAGGTTGGCCAGTCCCTCGTCGACGGTGGCCGCCGTCTCGCCGGGGCCTCCGAAGATGACGTAGTGTCCGTTGGCGATGTCCTGCTCGGCGAAAAGCTCGTTGCTCTCCGCGACCGCAGCCCAGTCGAAGCCCTTGCTCAATCCGGCCAAGGTCGTGTCCGAGGCGGCGTCGGTGCCCCATTCGACGCAGGCCAGGCCGGAGCGCTTGAGCAGGGCTACCTCCTCGCGCCGCCAGCCTTTCCGGGGCCGGAAGAAGCCCGTCCAGCGGAAGCTCAAGCCGGCCCGGACGATGCCCTCGGCCAGCCTCAAGAACTGGCCTTGCGGATCGTCGAACACCGAGTCCGTGAAGAAGATGAATTCGGCCCCGCTGCGGCCGACGAGGTCGCGGCATTCCTCGACGACCTCATCGACGTCCCGGCAGCGGAGGGTCCGCCCTTCCAGGATCGGGTAGGAGCAGTAGCCGCAGGCATGCGGGCAGCCCCGCTTGGTCTGCACGCTCATCAAGCCGCCGAAAGGAAGATAATGCGCGACCAACCGCGGCGGCCTTTCGGGAGCGCCAAAATCCGTGAGGAGAGCGTCTTGGGAAGACCGGATTAGCCCGCAGGGAGGGCGGCGGCCGGCGTCCCAGCCGTCCAGGAGCTCGGCGAAGGCGGTCTCCCCCTCGCCGACAACGCCGTAATCAGCGCCAGTCCGGCTCAGGAGGGCCTGGGGATAGAGGGAGAAACCGCTGCCGCCCAGCACGATCGGGGCCTGGGAAGCGGACCGGAGCCGGGCTACCAGGCCGGCGTAGAAGTCCACGTTGGAGGCGTAGTCGACGCTGTCGCAATTGTCGGTGTTGCGGATGGACAGCCCGATGACATCCGCGCCGGACCGGCGGATCTCCTCCAGGAGCCCGTCCGGGCCGTCCGCCAGGATATCCAGCTGCAGGGCCTCGTGGCCGGCCGCCGTGCAGGCCGCGGCGATGTATCCCAGCCCGATGGGGTAGATGGGGAACGGGGCCCGGGTCGGGTTCGCGGAGATCAGGACGGCTTTAGCCACGGCTCAACCTCTCCGCGCCCGGCCGGCGAAGCGGCCGTCCCGCCGCAGGACCTCCAGATAGAGCTTGCCCATCTTCAGCTCCTGGGACTCCCCGGCGTAGAACGTCCGCCAAGCGTAGTCGTACATCTCCTCCAGCTCGCCGGGGGTCATGCGCCGCGGCCGAAAGACGGCCTTGTCGCAGGTGTAATCCTCGTAGCGGTCGCTCAGGATGCGGCCTTCCGCGGCCAGACGGCCGCGGATGGGCGACTGGGCGAAGGGGGTCATGATGGTGAACTCGGCCAGGTCGAGGTCGATCTCCAGCAGGAAATCGATGAGCCGCTTGATCCCGTCGACATCCTGATCGTCGGTGCCGAGGATGACCGTGCCCTCGACCCGGATGCCGTGATCGTGATACCTCCGGACGCGCCGGCGGATGGTTTCGGAGGTGTCGAAGACGGCCTGGTAGACGTACCAGCATCCGGCCTCGCGGGCCAGGTCCAGAAGATGATCGTTCTCCTCGATCGGATGGCTGACCCAGGTCTTCTTGAGGGGCGCCAGGGCCCTGAACAGGTCTTCCTCCCAGCCGGCGTCCTGGGCCAGGGAGTTGTCGACGATGAACAGTCGGTCATTGTCGATGCCCGCAATCTCCTCCACCACCCGGTCCAGGGGGCGGGGCCGGAAGACCTTGCCCCCAAGATAGCCCGTGCAGCAGGGGAAGCAGTTAAAGCGGCAGCCTCGGGAGGCATGGACCAGATCGGCCATCCGGACGCCCCGGTAGATATAGGCGTCCCGGTCCAGGATGTCCCGGCGGGCCGGGCCGACCAGATTCAGATCGGGATAGAGACGGAGAAAATCGTAGACGGGCTTGAGCCGACCCTGCCGCGCGTCGGCAACGACCTCCTCCATCCGGCCTTCGGCTTCGCCCAGGAAGATCGAGTCGAAAAGGCCCTCCAGCTCGCGGTGGTGGAGGGTCACGGCGATCCCTCCCGCCAGAACCGGGATGCCGCGGCCTCGGTAGGCCGCCGCGATCTCCAGGGCCTGCGGGAGCTGAGCCGTCAGCATGATCGACAGGGCGACCAGATCGAGGCTGTCGTCGAGCGCCAGGGGGCTGACATTGGCGTCGACGAGCTCGACCTCCAATCCCGCCGGCAGAGCCGCCGCGAAGACGATCGGGCCGTGAGGCGGGAGGTGGAAGGGCGTTTGAAGGCGGAGCTTGCGCCAGCGAGGATAGATGATTTTCCATTTCATGGGCATTCACGGCTTCCGGGACAGCTGACGGTCCAGGCCGGCAGGCCCAAGGCAAGTAGGATATCATCGATCGTCCCGGCCGCGGCCGGCAGATCCAAGGTCAGGAGCGACGGCCGTCCGGCGGCCGCGGGCTCGAGGACGACGACCGCAGCGCCCTCGGGGCCCGGCGGAGCCCAGGCCGGCCGCGTCTCCA
>DFYJ01000054.1 GCA_002383325.1 Candidatus Aminicenantes bacterium UBA4085 | reverse complement strand
TGGATCTTGTTCTTGATCTCGCCGAAGATCTCTCCGATCTTGTACTCGATGGTATTGGGGCCGGCCGCCCTCTGCTTGAATCCGGTGAGGTAGGTAAAGAGCTTCAGGTCGACGAAATCGCGAAGATCGTCGCCGGTCTTGGCCCGGGCATGGTCGAGGGAGCCGTTTTTGGTCTTGGGAGCGGCCCACTCATCCCAGCGGTAGGGCTTATCCAGAATGTAGGCATGCTTGCGGCCCTGCAGGGCTGCCTCGGCGGCTCGGTCCTCTTCCAAGCCGTCCAGATACTTGAGGAAGAGAAGCCAGGATGTCTGCTCGGTGTAATCGAGCTCGGTGGTGCAGCCCGCTTCTTTGCGCAGGATGTCGTCGATGTTTTTGAAGGCTTGTTCGAACATATCACCGGATCCCTTGGCGGACGTTGATGGATAATCTTAACACGGCCAAGGCCCCGGAAATACGACGTCATCGACAAATCAGACGAAGTACCTTCGCAGGGGCGAATCGGCCGGCAGCGCGTCGAGCTTCCCCCGGGTGTATTCGTAGCCGGCCTGGGCGGTCGCCTCGATGGCTTTGAAGTCCAGGATCCCGATGCCCTGGACGGGCGGCTCCAGGCTCAGGTCGGCGTCGTCCTTGACCGCATCGGCGTTCTTGCGGCTGCCCGTCATGATGGCGGCCATCATGATCTCGGCAATGTTGGGGGCCAGGATGCGCCTCTTCCACGGCAGGATCCGGCTCCAGAGGATCTTCCAGGAGGACGGGAGCTCCGCAAGCTCGGTCCTCATGTTCTCCCGCGAATCCACATCCACGGCGATGACCAGGCCGGCTTGGCGCCGCATGATGTCGCCCGGAAGGTTGTTCATGACGCCGCCGTCGACGTGGACGGCGCCGTCGTGAAGGATCGGCACCATGATCCCCGGCAGGGAGGCGCTGGTCCGGGCGGCCAGCCAGAGCGGGCCCCGGTCATGGACCTTCACGTCGCAGGCGCTGAGGTCGGAGGACATGCAGAAGAAGCCTAGCCAGAGGTCTTCGATCCGGGCTTCCCCGTAGGCTTGTTGCGCGGCCCGGTTGATCTTGCGGCTGCGCAGGAGGGAGACCAGCGGGATGGTGAAATCGCTGAAGGGATTGCTTTCCTGGAGGGTCTCCCGGCAGAGGCGCATGAGCTTGTCCTCGTCCATGCCCATGGCGATAGCGCCGCCGACGATGGCCCCGATGCTCGTGCCCGCCACCATGTCCACGGGGATGCCCCGCTCCCGCAAGGCCCGCAGGACTCCCAAGTGGGCCATGCCGCGCGCCCCGCCGCCGCCCAGCACTAGGCCCACGGAACGGCGGCTGATGATCCGGGCCAGGCGGGCGAAGTCATCGTCGCAGTCCCAGCGCAGGTGCACGTGGCCCGCCAGACGCCTCTCCTCGAGCCAGGCCAGAGTACCGGACGGCAGATTGTTTCCATTGGGGTGGATCAGGATCAGAGTTTGCGGGGCGGCCAAGACATCATCCGTCTCGGCCAGCCACTCGCGTTCGATTTTCCCCGGCGCGGGATCGTCGCCCGTCCGGCCGACGATGAGCACCTGGTCGGCCTGGCCGATGCACCGCCGGGTCCAGGGAGTGGCCTCGGCGTCGCACTCGTAGAGGACGTAATCGTGCCGGGCCTCCAGATCCTCCAGCCAGGTGGCGAGGCCGAGATGGAGCGGCGAGTCGTCCGAAGCCTGGGCGATGTTCTCCATCGCCGGCAGCTCGGAGGCGAGGGAACGGCTGTTGACGAGCGCGGTCCTGTCGGCGCAGGCCAGCGCCCCCCGCAGCCTCCCCGCCAGCTCGGCCAGCGGGACCCGGGGATCGGCCGGCACCAGGGCCACATTGACCGCGCCTGGACGATGGGTGGTCCGGCCGCGATCCCTGAGGCGCTTGACCAGGATTCTCATGATCGCCAGGCTGACCGCGGGATAGGCCCGGCTGATCTGATCGAACTCGGCCTTCGACAGGCGGACCAGGTCGCTGTCGCGGACCGCGCGGACGGTGGCCATTCGCTTGTCCCCGGACAGGATGGCCATCTCGCCCACGATCTCGCCGCGGGAGATCGAACCGATGGTCCGCTCCGCGCCCGGAGCATCCGCGGCGACGACCTGCAGGAAGCCGTGGATCAGGATGTAGAGACCGTCGGCCTCGTCGCCCTGGGAGAAGAGCGTTTCCCCTCGGTCGAGATGCAGCCACTCGAAGCGCGGCTCGATGAGATCCAGCTTGTCCTTGTCGATCTCCCCGAAGTAGGAGGCCAGGATCTTGAGCCACTGGGTCCGGCGGAGCCTCCGGCGGGTCGTCTCGAGGACGGCGCGCTTGGTCTCCGGATGGCGCGCGAAGACGGTTTCGATATCCTTGGCGCCCAGGCGGCCGAGGCGCGTCCTCTGCGCGGCCATGATCGTCGCGCCGCGGCGGCCGCCCATCAGCAGGCCGATCTCGCCAACCAGGGAGCCTGGCTCGATCCGCCCCACCAGGACGGGGGCGCAGCCCGTTTCCTCCGCCTGGGCGTGGAGCAGGCCGGATTGGACCAGGTACACGGCGTCGGCGGGGTCGCCGCGCCGGAAGAGAGTTTGGCCGGCTTCCAGATCGATCCAGGCGATGGATTGGGCCAGATCGGCGAAGGCCCCGGAATCGAGGCTGTCGAACAGCTCGAAGGAATCGAGGCTCTCGGGGAGGGCGACGGCGGGAAAGCGGCTGTCGTCGGGAATGGGAGTGTCCTTTCTACGGATCCCCGGCATCATATCCGCGGGGCTGGGACCGAGTCAAATCGCCTCGGTTTATGACCCGGCTTTGCGGGCGCTCCAGGTGAAGGTGTACTCCTCCCAAGGACGGACGCCGTTGCGGTGCGTCCCGGAAAACTCCGAGTCGGCGACCATTACAGCGCCTCCAGCAGAGGCGCGCACAAGCGCGTCGCCGTCGGCGCCTTTGAGGAAGGGCGACCAAGTCGGAAAGGAGCTCTCTTCGCGGACCAGATTGACCTCGTAGTCCACCCAGAGCTTGTTGTCGGGTTGGGACAGGCCGGCTTTGAGGAAATAATCCCCCAACGCTTCCAGATGGATCAGGAAGGCGCCGGTCTGGGACTCGTAAGCCTGGCCGACGACCTTGAAATGCCGCTTCTGGGGCGCCTGCCGCATCTTGTAGCTGTAGGACGGCGACGTGACGCCGCCCGCGGAGAGGGTTCCGGAGGCCATCTTGTCGGAGACCGAGCCGGCGGCTTTGCCCCAGTCGCCCTCTTTGAGGGCCGGAGCCGAGGGAAACGGCATCAGGCCCAGCAGGCCCTTGACGGCGCCGGCCAGGGCTTCCACGCCGCTGAGGTCGGGCTCCAGGTTGTAATAGACGACCCCCTCGCCCTCGATATGCTGGTCGGGAAAGACGTGGAAGAAGAACTCCACGGCGTGCTTGGTGGTCAGGGTCATGACGTTGAACATGCCACCGCCCATGGCGGCCTGGCGGCGGAAGCGCACCTCCGCCCCGACGCCCTTGCCCTCCCAGTCTCCGACCAGCTCGGAGACGGATTCGATCTTCTTGGTCGGTCCGGTCGCGTCGCGGCCGTCACGCCCCGCGGCTCCATCGCGGCCGGCTTTCCCGTCTCGACCCCTCCCCTCCCGGCCCTCCTCGCCCTGATCGCCTTTTTCGCCCCGCTCGCCTTCTTTCTCCTCCGCCTGTTCGCTCTCCTTCTTTTCCGAAGCGCCGACCTTGGTCCAGATGGAGAAGCCGTCGCCGGCGGAAAGGACTTTGAAGGGGAGCGACAGCGTCGTCCCGTTGAAGAGGTAGACCTTGTTCTGGCAGCCGAGGGAGAGATGGTCGAGGCGGACGGTGACGCGGTTCCCCTGCACGGTGAAGACGCCCGTGTCGGCCTGGACGCCCGAAGGCCGCAGGGAGTTGAAGACGACGCGGCCCGAGGAGAAGGTCAGCGTGATGATCGCGCTGGGCTCCGGCCGGCCGCCGTCCGTGTCCTCGACAAAACGGAAGAGTCCGCTCAGCGGGCCGGCCTGGGCGGGGGCGGAGAGAGGGCCGGGCGGCGGGGCGAACGCGCCGGCGGCCATCAGGCCCAGTCCCAGTATCAACGTCGATCCGATCGCGCCGAGGGCGCGCCGTCCACTTGTCGTCTTCATGGCCATGCCTCGCTAGGTTAAAGGGCCGGGCCTCTACAAGTTCAGGGTCTTCTTGCGGGTTTCGATCTGCAGGAGAAGGGCTTTTCGGCCGGCTTGATCCTTGGCCTTGGCGGCGTGGCGGCGGGCCTCGCCCAGGTACCAGCGGGCCATATCGATATACGCGGACCGGTAAGCCTCGTCCCTGGCTCGCGAATTGTAGAAGAACGAGGCTACGTCCAAGGCCAGGCTGACGGCCAGGTCGGCTCGCGTCGAGGCGAGCGTCTGCAGATAAACTTTGGATTTGTCGACGGTCGACTTGCCGTGCTGGAAATACATATCGCGGAAATACTTGGTCTTATCCGCGGCGTTGATGCCCTCCCGCCACTGCTTGGTCGTGTTGGCGTAGACGACCAGCGCTTGGCCAATGCGAAGCAGGATGCGGACCGCCTCCGCCGGATCGTTCTTGCCGACCTGGAGGGAGCAGCCATAGGCCCCATAGGCCGCGTTATTGGACAGGAGCTTGTCCAGACCCGCCGGCGGCCCCAGCGCTTGGGCCTGGGCGATGAAAGCCGCGGCTTGGGCCTTGTAGTCGACGGCGGCGGAAAGACGGAGCGAAAGAGAAGCCGCCGGGGCGGGAATCGCCGCCAGGATACAAGCCCCGACACCGATGAGAAACAGCCTCTTGCTCATCCCATTTCCCTCCCCATGATACCGGATCTCGGCCCAAGCCGGGCCGTCTCTTGAAGTCCCTTGTTTCAACGGTAATCCCCGGTCCCCGTGTTGTCAAGGGAGCCGCAGGTCGTTTGGGGATCAGGACCGCGCGGCTGTCTGCATCAACGCGCGAGCCGGACGCCGATCTGGAGTCGGAGAGCGTTTTCGTAAGCCCGAGAAGCGGCATAGAGATCCTGCACGGCGAGTCCCACGGATTTGAAGAGGGTGATCTCGGCGGCGGAGCGGCGGCCGGGAGCCCGTCCGAGAAGGATCTCGCCCAGAGTCGCGTCGAAGCGCGACCGATCGATCGCGCCCGAGGCCAGGGGCTGAAGCAGGTCGCCGGCCTCTTCCAGGCAAGCTTCGGTCTGGTCAACGATGATCCGGGCGCGGCCGACCGTTGCGGCCGGAATTTCGGCCCGCTCGGGCTGGTAGACGCCCACCGCGTTGATGTGCATCCCGGGAGCAACATTCTCGTCGGCGAACACGGGCGAGCGCGAAGAGGTGGCCGTACAGACAATGTCCGCGCCACACAGGGCCGCCGCAGGGTCGGGCGCGGGCCGGACTTCGATGCCGAGTGCTGCGGACATTTCGCTGGCGAACATGGCCGCGGCTTCGCTGTCCCGGTCGAAGACGCGCGCCTCGCAAAGCCGCCGGACGCAGGCAACGGCCTCGAGCTGGGCCCTTCCCTGCCGGCCGGCCCCGAAGACCGCGGCGACGGCGGCGTCAGGCCGGGCCA
>DFYJ01000083.1 GCA_002383325.1 Candidatus Aminicenantes bacterium UBA4085 | reverse complement strand
CGGCTACGGCCCGGCTCAAGGCCTACATCGAGGCCTTCAACTCCGGCCGCCCGGAGCGGATGAAGGAGTTCTTCGAGGCTCACTTCGCCGCCGCGGCCCTGCGGACGACCCCGGTCTCCCAGCGGCTGGCCCGGTACGAGAGCGGCCGTCTCCAGCTAAAATCCTTCGCCCTGGAGCGCGTCGTCGCCGAGCGACCCGGGCAGTCCTTCCTGCTCGTCCGAACGGGAGGCGGCATGGACGCCCTGCTCGGCGGTGTCGTCGAGAAGGAGCCGCCGCACCGACTCTTGTCCATCACCCTGGAGCCCGTCGAGGACCCGGACGACATCGTCATTCCCGACCCCAAAGCGGATGAGGGAAAGGCGGAAAAAGTGACGATTCGGCATCTGCTGTCCATGACCTCGGGCATCGGCGACTTCTTCGGGGCCCGCTATGAGGCGACGCCCAAGGACAAGATCCGCTCGCTCCGCGACTATCTGCCTCTCTTCGCCGACCGGCCGCTGGAGTTTGAGCCGGGAACCAACAACCGCTATTCCAACGGTGGTTATGTGGTCCTGGGGCTGATCATCGAGAAGGCCTCGGGCCGGGACTACTACGACTACGTCCGCGAGAGCATCTTCAAGCCGTGCGGCATGGGGGACACCGACTCCTACCCGCGCGACGCCGGCGTGCCCAACCTGGCCCTCGGCTACACCCGCCGGGAAGGGGCCCAGGGCTGGACGCTCAATCATGCCACGCTGCCGGGGCGGGGGAGCTCGGCCGGCGGCGGGTATTCCACGACTGAGGATCTCCTGCGATACGTCCGGGCTTTGCGGGAAGGCAAGATCGTCCTGCCGGACTCCGCCTCGGGCTTGGGCATCGCCGGCGGGGCGCCCGGCCTCAACGCCAGCCTCGATTGGGACCCGCGCAGCGGCGATGTCGTCATCGTCCTGACGAACCTCGATCCGCCGGCGGCCGTCCGGACCTCCCGGCAGATCCGAAGCTGGCTGCCGCGGTGATCCGGCGCTCGGACTTGCGGGCCCGGCTTTCGGTTTGGCGGCCCGGAATCGATCTGCTATGATTCCCTTTCCGTGGCTTCCATGTCCGATCCGATCCAGGCCGACAATGCCCTCTCCGCTCCCTACGATGCCGCGGTCATCGGCGGCGGAGTCGTCGGGTGCGCCATCCTGCGCGAGCTGTCGCGCTACCGCCTTCGGGTCGTCCTCCTGGAGCGGGAATCGGACCTGGCCGAGGGCATCAGCAAGGGCAACAGCGGCGTCATCCACGCCGGCTTCAACGTCGCCCCGGGCTCCCTCAAAGCCCGCCTCAACGTCGAGGGGCTGGACATCCTCTACCGCCTGGCCGCCGCGCTGGGCGTCCCGCACCGCATCACCGGCAAGCTGGTCGTGGCTGTGGGCGAGGGAGATTTTCCGCGCCTGGAAGAGCTCCTGGACCAGGGCCGGCGCAACGGCGTAGCCGGCCTCGAGCTGGTGGACCGGGCGGCTATCGAGCGCCTGGCGCCGGGCGTGCGGGGCCTGCGGGCTCTCTCCTCGGCCCGCACGGGGATCGTTTCGCCGTATGAGCTGACCATCGCCCTGGGCGAGAGCGCGGCGGCCAACGGGGCCCGGGTCGTCCTCCAAGCGGCTGTCACATCGGTCGAGGTCCGGCCGGATGCTTTCCTCCTGTCCACGCCGCGCGGCGTATTCGCCGCACGCTGGATTGTCAACGCGGCCGGACTCGATGCCGACGACGTTGCCGCCCTGGCCGGAATCCGGGTTCCCCGGGTCTTTCCCTCCCGGGGGGAATACCTGATTACCGACAAGGGCGCGGGCTCGGTCCTGGACATGCCCGTCTATCCGGTGCCGCCGCGCGACGACTCCTTCCTGGGCGTCCACATCACCCCGACCCTGGAAGGGCATGTTCTGCTGGGGCCCGGCTCGGAGGCGGTCGCCGACAAACGCGACACCGCCACCACCCGGGCCGCGGTGGAAAAGCTCCAAGCCGAGGCGCTGGCCCTGGTTCCGGGACTGGCCGGCATTCCCTTCATTCACGCCTATGCCGGCCTGAGACCCAAGCTGGTCGATCCGCGGGGCGGCCCGGGCACGGCCGACTTCTTGATCGAGGAGAGCGCTTCCCGGCCGCGCTGGATCAACCTCCTGGGCATCGAGTCGCCGGGATTGACCGCGGCTCCGGCCATCGCCCTCCGGGTGGCCGGAATGATAGGGGCGCGGGAAGGCTTGAAGGAGAGGCCCGACTTCAATCCCGGGCGCCCAGCTCCGACCCGTTTTGCCCGACGGGACGACGCCGAGCGGGCTTTGCGCGCGGCCGGGGATCCCGCCTGGAGCGAGATGGTTTGCCGCTGCGAGCATGTCACCAGGGCCGAAGTCCTGGCGGCCGTCCACAATCCCTTCGGGGCCCGAACCCTGGACGCGATCAAGCGGCGAACCCGCTGCGGCATGGGTCGCTGCCAGGGCGGCTTCTGCGGTCCCCGGATCGTCGAGATCCTGAAAGGCGAAGGGGAACCCGTGGAGAAAATCAGCAAGCGGGGGAGCGGGTCGGAGCTGTTCCTCGGGAGGCTCAAGCCGTGACGGCCGGACCCATCCCGGCCGCGGAGGGCGCCGTCTCCATCGAGAGACGCGGGGTTGTCGTGATCGGCGGGGGACCGGCCGGGCTGGCGGCGGCCTTGGGAGCCAAGCGGGCCGGGGCCGGGGACGTCCTCATCGTCGAACGCGATCGGAGCCTGGGCGGCATTCTCAACCAGTGCGTGCACGACGGCTTCGGGCTCTTCCTGTACAAAGAGTCGATCTCCGGGCCGGAATACGCCGAGCGGCTGGCCGAGGATGCGATCCGGGAGGGGGTCGCCTTGAACATGGGGACCATGGTCCTCGATCTCGGTCCGGACCGGCTCCTGCGCCTGAACGGGCCGGGCGGATACCGGCTGGTTCGGGCCGATGCCGTGGTCCTGGCCATGGGCTGCCGCGAGCGGACGCGGGAGATGATCGGCATCCCCGGGACACGTCCCGCAGGCATTTGGACGGCCGGCAGCGCCCAGGCCCTGGTCAACCTCCAAAACCTCCGTATCGGCCGCGAGGCCGTCATCCTGGGCTCCGGCGATATCGGGCTGATCATGGCCCGCCGGCTGACCTTCGAGAACATCCGGGTCAAGGCCGTCCTGGAGCTTCTGCCCTGGCCCGGCGGACTGGAGCGCAACGTCCGCCAATGCCTGAAGGACTTCGGCATCCCTCTGTCTCTGTCGCGAACGGTCATCGAGATCCGCGGCCGCGAGCGCCTCTCCGCGGTGGTCACGGCCCGGGTCGATGCGGACCTGAAGCCCGTGGCCGGGACGGAGGAGACCGTGCCGTGCGATACGCTGCTCCTCTCGGTCGGCCTGATCCCCGAGAACGAGCTCAGCCGCGGGGCGGGAATCGCCCTGTCGCCGGCGACGGGCGGGGCGATCGTGGACGAGACGCTGATGACCTCCAGCGAGGGCGTCTTTTCCTGCGGCAACGTCCTGCATATCCACGATGTGGCGGACTGGGCCTCGTTCGAGGGCTTCGTCGCGGGCCGGAGCGCGGCCGACTATGTCTTGGGGCGGAGGGAGGCCGGAGCGACCGTCCGGGTGACGGCTTCCGGAAATATCCGTTATGTCCTGCCCCATGCGGTCCGGAGGGGAGCCGGGGGAACGGAGCTGTCCTACCGAGTCGCCCGTCCTGCGCGCGGCCTCAAGGTCGAGGCCCGCGGCGCGGCAAGCGGCCGAATCTACGGCCGGCGGATTCTGGCCCGTGTCGTACCTTCCGAGATGCAGAAGCTGGTCCTGCGGGCCCCGGTCGATGAGGATATCGAGGTGACGGGCCATGAATGACCGGCTGACCTGCATCCTCTGCCCGGCCGGCTGTGAGCTGGAGGTTTTCGACCAAGGGGACCGGCTCGAGGTCCGGGGCAACGAGTGCGACAAGGGGATCGGCTTCGCCGAGAGCGAGATCCGCCATCCGCTGCGGAACCTGGCGACCTCCGTGCCGCTCCAAGGGACGGGGGCGAGGATGGTCTCGGTCCGGCTGTCGGGGCCCGTACCGCGCGAGCGCATCTTTCCCGTCCTGGAAGCGATTGCTGGCTTGCGGCCCGAAGCGCCCGTGAGGCGCGGTCAAGTGCTGATCCCCGATGTCTTGGGAACGGGGGTGGACGTCATCGCCACCCGGACCCTTGAATGACCAGACCCAAAGAATAGGGGTTCGGATGAAGCCCTGCTCTACAGCACGGTGGCGGCATCGGTCAGGGCGTGGAAGACCGAAGCGGAGAGAAGAATCTTCTTTTCCATGAGCGGGAAATGCCAAGCACCCTTACGCTCGAGGGAGCTTTTCCAGAAGTCCGGCGGACCCCGTGTAGAAGAAAGTCGTGGACGCCGGCGCCGTCTCGATCTCGAATTCAGCTGTATTCCGGGCCGCGACGCGGCGGGCGAACAGGTCGTAGACGATATCGACCGGCCCGCGCAAGCGGATCGTCCGGCGCCCGCCCGTGATCGTATGAAGGCCGAGAAGCTGCGGCGTCGCGTAGAGGACGTCTCCATCCTCGCCGTAGATATGGGCCCCGGCGAAGCGTGCGACGCCGCGCAGGACGGGGGCGGGAAGATTCGGGGCGGCCGAGTAGACGGACGTCCAGCCCGCCTGCCGCTTCACGGCGAAGCCCGGCTTGCAGTCGCCCTGCGAATAGACGACCTGGCCGAGGACGCGGGCCTCGGGGTCGTCAACATGGAACAGCGGCGCCAGCTTGGCGTTGGTGCCCCAGACCAGGTCCTGGGGGAGGCCGGCCGTGATGGGATGAGTCACGTCGGTGATGTGAACGAGCGGGCCCCAGGGCTGTTCACCGAGGCCGAAACGAATTCCGGTCAGCCCCCGCATGTGGTCGGTCGAACAGCCGTCCCGGATGTAGCCGGGGGCGTAGATCCAGAGCGCCGTCGATCCGCTCCCCTCGAGCCGGGCCGTCAGGGCCCGTCGCCGTCCGGCATCGAGCCGGAAGGGATTGAGGAACACCAGCAGCTTGTAGGGCTTCGTCCGTCCCTCGATGAAGTCGTTCAGGAGGTAGGTATCGAACGGCGTGCCCATCTTGGGCAGCCCCCAGAGCCGCTGTTGAAAGATGAGCGGGATGTCGAGGTTGTAGCGGCAGGTCTCATAGAAGAAGCTCTCGTCGTCGAGGAGGACGGCGACGTCGGCGGAGGGCGTGAGGTCGAGCTCCAGGGCGAACTCCCCCAGCCCCCGAAAGCCGCGCAGCATCTCCAGGAAGGCGGGTTCCTTGACCGGATCGATCTTCCAAGCCGCCCACCAGGCCCCCTGCCCGTGAGTCAGGCCCTGGGCCAGGTTGCGGCGGAGGATGGCCGTGCTCTCGGCCAGGTTCGCGGCCCGGCCGTAGTGGGAATCCTCGGCATCGACGTGCGTCCGGGTGTCGTCCTCGATCAGGACGAGCTTGTTGTGGAGACGGGCCGACTCGGCCGGCAGCATGCTCGGCCCGTCGCCGCCGATGCCCCGGTAGCCGTAGCTGTAGGGGCTGACCAGGAAGTCGACCGCCGGGTCTTCGAGCACGCGGCGCAGGCCGAGGTGGCCGCTTCGCTGATAAGTCGAGTAATCGCTGTCCGGCCGCTCCCGGAAGAAGCCGCCGTTCCAGGACAGATCCATGACGTAGCCGTAGAAGGCCCCCGCCAGCTTGGTCCCGCCCGATGCCTCTTTGGCGGCCCGGCAGAAGTCGATGACGGCGTCCGCGCACAGCTCGGCCAGACATTGGAAATAATCGATCACGGCCCGCTCGGCCCTGGGGTCGCGGAAGATGGGGCCTCGGGCCTTCAGCTGGGCCTCGGCTCCGGGAACCTCCGCCGTCTCGAACGAAGCCCGCGGATCGTTCCAGGCCAGGCGGAAGGCGGCGCTGTCCTCCGCATAGGTCCGGCGCAGCCAGGATCGGAAATGCCGGCGCATCGGTTCGCTGTAATCGCCGCAGGGGGCGTGCATGGAGCTTTCGCCCTTGACCCATTCGCCCGTATGCCCCGCGCCGACCTGGTAGGCGAGGACGCGCTCGGCCAGCCCGGCTTGTTTCAGGGCCGCCGCATAAGCCGCCAGGAAATCCCGGACTTGCTGCCGCCAGATCGTCGAGGCGAAGGACTGGCCGTTGCGGCGGCCGTCGGAGAGGATCTCGCATTCGCCCGGATAGGCCCGCTCCCACCAATCGCCGTGGCCCGTCTCCAAGTAGATCCGCAGATGGAAGAGGGCTTCGGGATCGGCGTCCAGGACCCGGCCGAAGCGGGCTGCGAGGGTCGAGAAGTTGGTGGGGTTTTGGGGCGAGGTTCCCGGTCCGATCCACTCGACGCCCTTGCCGACGTCAAAGGCGTAGACGTGGATGCCTGTCTCTTGGTTCAGCCGGGCCTGGCGAACGAAGTCCCAGCCGTCCGGGCGCGGACTCGAGACCCAGTTGATGGCCGGGAAGACGGGCCGGCCGTTGAGATGCAGCACGGGCCGGCCGCGGAAGGCTTTGACCTCGGCCCGGAGGGTTCCCATTGAAGTCCCCCAGCCGCCCGGGCGGGGACTCCCCGCCGCGCCGACGTCCGCAGACAGCGTCCAGCCGGCCGCCGCCAGGGGAATCGTCTTCAGGGCTTCGCGTCTTTTCATGGACACCCCCCGTGAAGGATTCAAAAAAGCGGCGCCGGTCAGTCGTCGAAATAGCCGGTCAGATCGTCGCGGTTGAGGCCCTTCTCCAGGGCCACGCGGGCCACGGCCCGGGCCACCCGTGGATGGAGGCTCTTCTCGAGCGGACTGGGCACGATCTCGCCCGGCCGGGCCGTCTCAGCGATGGCCCGGGCCGCCGCGATCAGCATGTCCTGGGTGATCCGGCGGACGTTGGCGTCGACCGCGCCCCGGAATATTCCGGGGAAGCCCAGGACGTTGTTGACGGACTTGCCGTCGGCGGCGAAGGCCGCGCCGGCCTCGCGGGCCGCCAGGGGCTCGATCTCGGGCGCGGGGTTGGAGAGGGCCAGGATGATCTGGCCCGGCCGGACCATGGCCGGCTTGATCAGCCCCGCCGCCCCCGTCACGGACACGACCACGTCGCTTTCGGCCATGATCTCGGCCAGCCCGGCCGGACGCCCGCCGGCCGCGTCCAGGCGGTCGAGGGCCTCGCGGGAGAGATCGGCCCCGGCCACAGGCCGGCCCGTGAAGTACATCAGCATCTTGGAGATGGCCATGCCGGCCGCGCCTAGGCCGACCACTCCGATGCGGCTCTCGGCCAGGGGCTTGCGGGCGGCGACCTTCTCGGCGTTGAGAAGGGCGGCCGTGACGACGCAGGCCGTTCCGTGCTGGTCGTCATGCATGACCGGGATGTCCAGGCGCTCCTGGAGGCGGGTCTCGATGTCGAAGCAGCGGGGGGCCGAGATGTCCTCCAACTGGATGGCGCTGAACGTCGGGGCGATGGCGGCCACGGCCTCGACGATGACGTCGACGTCCTTGGTCGCCAGGAGGATGGGCACACCCGAGAGGCCGCTGAGGGTTTCCATCAGGCTGGCTTTCCCCTCCATGACCGGCATGGCCGCCAGCGGCCCGATGTCGCCCAGGCCGAGCACGGCCGTCCCGTCCGTGACGACGGCCACGAAATGGCGGATGCAGGTGTAGCGGCGGGCCAGGCCGGGGTCTTCCTTGATCCGCAGGCAGACCTCCGCCACGCCGGGGGTGTAGACGCGCCGCAGGACCTCCAGGCTGTCGATTTTGTAGCGGCTGCGGATGGCGATCTTGCCGCCCTGGTGCATCTCCAGGACGTCGTCGCGGACCTCGAGCAGCTCGACGTCGACGCCGCGGCCGGCCAGCTCGATCAAGCGATCCATGTGGACCGGCGAGTCGGCGAAGACGACGATGTCGCGCTCGACATGGCCGGCGCCCTGGCGCACGACCCGGATCTCCCCGACGTCCCCGCCCGCCTCGCCCAGCAGGGACAAGAAGCGGCCCAAGGTGCCGGGCACCTGCCGCAGGCGGCAGCGGAAGGTCCGCATGATCTTCTCTTCCCACCACATGGCGATGCTCCTTAAGTGATCGCCGGCCTTAGGCCGGGCCCGGAAGCCGGACCGGGCTTCATGCGATCAGCAGGAAGGCGTAGCGGTTCATGGCCTTCTTGTAGTCGCTCAGGACTTCGATCGGGTAGCCGGCCCGCAGGACGGTCGCATAGACATCCACGGCCATGGCGTCGGCCGACGGCCTGGCCCCTTTGAGGTTCTTGCACGAGGCGCGGGTCCCGACGCAGGAAGCGCACAGGCCGCAGCTGTCCATGTACATCAGGAAGGCCTTGACGTAGCCGCCCAGGAAGACCTCCCGTTCGAGCTCCAAGAGACGGCCGTTGATGCCTCGGCTCCAGTCGTGCCGGTCCTCGGGCTTTTCGACGGCCTTCTCGAAGTGAAAGACTGCGGCCGTCTTGTATTCCCGGAAAAAACGCGCGCACTCGTCCACGGACGGCGTGTTGGGGGGGCAGCACGCGGACTTGCCGTAGTCGGGGCAGCCGAACAGGCATTTCATCCGGACCCATTGGGCCGTGACGATCGAGTCGGGCTCGATCCAGCGGTAGTCGAAGAAGCCGTGCTTCTCGAACAGGGTCTCCAGTCTCTTGCGGTCGGGCATGTCGGGGTCCTTCGTCGGGATTTGGACGGTATTATAGTCCATCCAACGAGAGGGT
>DFYJ01000146.1 GCA_002383325.1 Candidatus Aminicenantes bacterium UBA4085 | reverse complement strand
GAATCCCGCCCTCTCCGTACCTTTCGATCCGCCGGGAGCGCAATGAACATCTACGACTTCACCTTCAGCGATTCGCGCGGTCACATGATGGGCATGGCCAGCTACAAGGGGAAGGTGATCCTGATCGCCAACACGGCGACTCAAGGCGGCTTGGCGAAGCCGTTCGAGGAGCTCGAGAGGCTCCACCAAGCCTATAAGGACGAGGGACTGGTCGTCCTCGGATTTCCATGTGACCAGTTCCCCCAGCCGGCGCCCGAGTCGAACGGGGCCATGGTCGATGCCGGCAAGGTCAATTTCGGCGTCACCTTCCTCCTCTCCGAGAAGATCGACGTGAACGGCGGCAAGGCGCATCCCCTGTTCGTCTTCCTGAAGAAGCAGCTGCCGGGCAGCTTGCTGGGCAGCGGCATCAAAGGAAATTTCACGAATTTCCTCGTCTCCCGCAAGGGGAAGCCGACCAAGCGGTACGCTCCGGTTGCGAAGCCGGCCGAGCTGGAGGAGGATATCGTCAAGCTGCTCCGGAACGGGTGACCGATCGGCTTGCGATGGGGATGGCCCGGAGCGAGCCGGGGAATGATCTGACGTCCGAGGGGGGAAGCGACTCCCAAGCGATGACCTTGGGGAGGCGATCCTTCGCTCCCTTATAGTATAATGCCGTCGATCATTCCCAGGAGCAAGGAGCAGGCATGAACACCAAGCAGTACATCGCCGTTGAGGATAAGTACGGCGCCCACAACTACCACCCACTGGACGTCGTCATCGACAAAGCCAAGGGCATCTGGGTCTGGGACGTCGACGGCGGAAAATACATCGACTTCCTGAGCGCCTATTCGGCCGTGAACCAGGGCCACAACCATCCCCGCATTATCAAGGCCCTGATAGCCCAGGCCCGCCGGGTGACCTTAACTTCGCGGGCCTTCCGCAACGACCAGTGGCCGCTCATGGCCAAGGAGCTCTGCCAGATGGCCGGCTTCGACATGGTCCTGCCGATGAATTCGGGGGCCGAGGCGGTCGAGACCGCGGTCAAGGCCGCCCGCATGTGGGGCTACCAGAAGAAAGGGATCGCCCCCGATGAGGCCGGGATCATCGTCTGCCAGAACAACTTCCACGGCCGGACGACCACGGTTATCAGCTTCTCCACGGAGCCGCTCTATCGCAAGGACTTCGGGCCGTTCACGCCCGGCTTCACGGTCATTCCCTTCGGCGATGCCGGGGCCCTGGAGAAGGCCATCACCCCGAACACGGCTGCGTTCCTGGTCGAGCCCATCCAGGCCGAGGCGGGCATTCTCATCCCCAGTCCGGGCTACCTGAAGGCGGTCCGCGAGATCTGCACCCGCCATAATGTCCTGTTCATCGCCGACGAGATCCAAACCGGGCTGGGCCGCACCGGCAAGCTCTTCGCTTTCCAGCACGAGGGCGCCAGGCCGGACATGGTTGTCATCGGCAAGTCGCTGGGCGGCGGCTGCATCCCCGTCTCGGCCGTCCNNACCTTCGGCGGCAACCCCCTGGCCTGCGCCGTGGCCCGCGAAGCGCTCCGGGTGATCAAGGAGGAGAAGCTGGTGCCTAACGCGGCCAAGATGGGGGCCTACTTCATGAAGAAGCTGAAGGGCATCACCAGCCGCCACATCAAGGAAGTCCGGGGCCAGGGCCTGCTCATCGGAGTCGAGCTGTATCCCGAAGCCGGCGGCGCCCGCCGCTTCTGCGAAGCGCTGGCTGCCGCGGGCCTGCTGTGCAAGGAGACCCACGACAACGTCATCAGGTTCGCCCCGCCGCTCATCATTGGAACCAGGGACCTCGACTGGGCCTTCGAGCGGATCAAGAACGTCTTCGCCAAGCTGGAGAATTAATGAGCCGCCATGTCCAAGACAAGACGTACCTACCGCTCGATGCCTGCCGAGAACGCCGTGGGCCGCCGCGACTTCCTCAAGGTCGGCGGAGCCATCGGCGCCGGGCTGATCATGTCGAGCCGCAGCCTGCTGGCCGCCCAGCAGCAGGCTCAGGGCCAGCAGCCGCCGGCCAAACCGGCCGCGCCAGCGCCCAAGCCCAAACCGAAGACCAACATCGAGGAGGCCATCAAGGTCCCCCGGACGAAGTGGAGCCTGCCCGGGCCGTTCCCCGGCCGGGTCGTCGAGGTGCATGACGCCGCGGCCATGCCCGAGGGGCAGGTCAATGCGGCCGTGGTCAAGGCTATGGTCGAAAAGGGGATCCAGGAGTTGACCGGCAAGAGCCTTAAAAAGAGCTTCGGCCTGTTCTTCACCAAGAAGGACATCGTCGGTCTCAAGGTCAATCCGGTCGGGCCGGGCCTCATCAGCACCCGGCTCGAGGTGGTGGACGCGGTCATCGACTGGCTCGTCTCCTGCGGGCTGCCCAAGAAGAACATCATCATCTGGGACCGCTTCGACTTCATGCTCCGGGACGCCGGGTATACGCCCGAACGCTTTCCGGGCATCGCCATCGAGGGCCTGCAGACCATGGACGAGGCGGCGGCCGAGGGCAAGACGCAGGACAACAGCAAGTGGCTCAAGCCCGACGGATCCCACGTCAGCGTGCCCAACTTCGACCAGGAGGTCTACTACTGGGCCGACGTCGAGGGGCCCAAGGACCTGCCTTACCTCAACCAGCACGTCTTCGACGGCAAGCATTCCTACTTCGGCAAGCTGCTGACCAAGAAGCTGACCAAGATCATCAACCTGCCCGTGTTCAAGAACACCGGCAACGCCATCTCCATGGCCACCAAGAACATCGGCTACGGCGCCGTCTGCAACACCAACCGGCTGCACGCGCCGCTGTTCCTGGACGTCTGCGTCGAGGTGCCGGCCTTCTGGCCGGTGCGGGACAAGATGGTCCTCAATATCACCGACGGGCTGCGCTCGCAGTACGACGGCGGCCCGGACAAAAACGCCAAGTTCGCCTATATCGACAACCGGCTGTACTTCGCCTCGGACCCGTTCGCCCTGGACATGATCTGCCACGCCAAGATCGTGGCCAAGCGCAAGGAGATGGGGGTCGCGGTCAATGAGAACCCCCGCTTCACGGAGTACTTGCGCTACGCCGAGAAGCTGGGGCTGGGCATCGCCGATCCGGCCAAGATCGCGCACGTGAAGATCTGAGCCCGGCGGTCCCTCATGTCCTCGGAAGCCGAGTCCATCGGGACATTCTGGTCCAGGGACGTTGTCCTGTCGTTGATGGGAGGCCTGATCCTCCTCCTGGCGGCTCTCCTGTCCGTTCCCCCGGCCGCGCCGGCGGCTCAGGGATCAGCCGCGGGGGCTTCGATCCCCGAGCCCTCCTTTGCGTCCGGCTGGGCCAAGGCCGGCGCGCTTCGCTCGTTCACCGGCCAGGACCTCTTCAACCAGATCGACGGCGGAGCCGAGCTGTTCCTGGAGTTCGGCTTCGTCAAGCTGCGGCTCCAGGCTTATGTCCGCGGCAAGTCCGAGCTGACCCTGAATGCCTATGAGATGGAGAGCGCCGCTTCCGCCCTCGGCGTCTACCTGATGAAAAGGGGCCGGGAGACCCCGTTCGCCGAGATTGTTGCCCGCAACTCCAGCGAAGAGGCCCAGATGACCATCCTCAAGGGCCGATACTTCGTCCAGATCGATAATATGGGCGACGAGCCGGCGGGGAAGTCCGAGGCCGTCGCCCTGGCTAACGCCTTCCTGGCCGGCGTCCCTTCCGAAACGGCGTCGACGCCGCTTGATCGGCTCCCCCCGGAGGGCATCGATCCCGGCTCCGAGAGGCTGATCCGGGGCCCCTATGGTCTGCAGCCGTATTTTACCTTCGGGGAGGGGGATATCCTGTCGCAGGGCGGGCGGATCTGGGGCGCTTTGGCCGAGTACCAAACGCCTGAAGGCGCTTCCTTCACCCGGCTGATCGTCTCCTACCCGAGCGCCGGCGCTTCGTCCGCCGCCCTGGCCCATCTGAGGGCCAACCTCGATCCTTACATCAAGGTCACGGCGGAAGGCCGGGACGGATTCGATTTCGTCGATTTCCAAGCCAAGAAAGGCACCGTCGACCGAAGCGCCGCCACCCTGGATATTCGGATCAAGATCTCCCGGTGAATTTGTTGGATCAAGATCGGGCCGGCGACTCTGGAGATCCGGGGAGGCGTTATATTACGTCGAAAGAACTTCCTGCCCTGAGAGAGCGCAAGGATGCGACCGTCGCGGCGGCCAGGATGACCGCCCCCCCCAGCAGGGTCCTTGGGGCGGGGATCTCGCCCAGGAAGGCGAAGGCCAGGACGATCCCGTAGACCGGCTCCAGCGAGGCGATGACGGCGGCCGTCTGGGCCGGGATGGCCTTCATCCCGTCGATGAACAAGGTGTGGGCGCCGGCCGTGCAGACGATGCCGAGGCTCGCCATGAGCCCGATGTCGGAAGCCGAGAGGACGGGCCGGAGGATGAAGAGGGAAGGCAGGAGGACGACAGCGGCCGCGACGTCCTGGCGGAAGGCGATCGTCACGCTGTCATAGCGGGACGTCAGGCGGCGGTTGAGGATGCTCAGGACGGCAAAAGTCAGACCGGCGCCCAAGCCGAGGACGACGCCCCGGAAGACGCTCTCGCCCCAGGAGAAGCGGGGAACGATCAGGAAGATGCCCAGCAGACAAAGCGCGGAGAAGACGAGCGAGGCTGGATCGAGTCTCTTCTTGGCGATGGCCGGCTCAAGAAACGCCGTGAAAACGGGAAAGACCGAATAGGAGAGAAGACCGACAGCCACGGTCGAGACCTGGACCGAGAGGAAGAACAGCGTCCAGTGGGCGGCCAGCAGGATGCCGAGGCCCATGAAGATCCACCGGTCGTTCGACCGGCCCGAACGAGTCGGGTCGCCCGTCCGCCGGGGGCGCAGGAGCAGCCAGACTCCCAGGACCAGGCTGGCGAAGAGAACCCGGCCGAAGACGATGAGGAGAGGGGAGAGAATCAGCCATTTCCCGAACAGCCCGGCCAGCCCGAACAGAAGCACCGCGCCGTGGATCTCGGACAGACGCCGGCTCCGGCCGCGGCCATCCTCATCCGTCATCGCAGCAGCCCAACGAGATAGAAGATCCCCAGCAGGATGGGCTGGTGAATGAGGTAGATCCAGAGCGAATAACGGCCGGCGGCATTGATCGGCGGGATGGGGCGCCCCCAGGGAAGCAGGCTCTGGCGGGAGGCGTAGAAGCGCTTGCCGAAAGCCGCACCCGTCAGGAAGACGCCCAGCCAGGGCAGGAGCGGGAAGTAGTCGAAGGACGAAAAGGCGTCGCTGTGGATTCCGAACGCCAGGAGCCAGTCCGAGCGGATGGGGATGTCCTTGATGAGGGCCGGGACCGCCAGGCTGATAGCGAAGACGGCCGCGGACGCGCCCAGGCAGGCGAGCGGCTGGGCCTTTTCGAGGAGCAGGCCGTAAATCAGGATGCAAACAGCGAGGCAGTGGAGGATGCCGAAGAGGATGACTTCCTCCGGGCTGAAGATGTAGCTGGCTGTCGTGACCAGTAAGGCCGCGGCTAGAAGCTTAATGCCGCGCCGGACGTTGCTGCGGGTCAGGCTGGAGCTGACGCCGCAGAGAACGACGAAGATCCCAGCGAAGACGGCCACGGCGACTTGGAACGGGCCCGACAGCAGGTCGAAGTCGATCCCTAGGACGCGGCGGACTCCGGCCAGCTCGGTCAGATCGTAGCCAAAATGATAGGCGACCATCAGCAGGATGGCCAGCCCGCGCAGGAAATCGATTTCCCAGATTCGATCCGTTCTCATGGCCGTTGTCCGGCCGGGATTATAGCGGGTCCTGCGGCCGGACTCCAGACCCCGGCTGCAACGAAATAGGCTTTGCGGCGGCGGAAGGGTTTGTGTTAATCTATCCCGTTCCTGAAAAGAGGGATAGCCCTGTTCCCAGGGAAGCGCGAAGAGCATGCAATACTTGGTTTATGCCCGGAAATACCGGCCTAAAACGTTCGAGGAGATGATCGGCCAGAAGGCGGTCGTCCGCACTCTCCAGAACGCCATCACCGGCAACCGGGTGGCCCAGGCTTATCTCTTCTCCGGGATGCGCGGGGTCGGCAAGACGACCGCCGCCCGCATCCTGGCCAAGGCCCTCAACTGCGAGAAGGGACCCGCCCCCATCCCCTGCAACGTCTGCGAAACCTGCCGCGAGATCGACGAGGACCGCTCGCTCGATGTCCTGGAGATCGACGGCGCCTCGAACAGGGGCATCGACGATATCCGCCAGCTGCGCGACTCGGTCCGCTATAAGGCCATCCGCAGCCGGACCAAGGTCATCTACATCGACGAGGTTCATCAGATCACCAAGGACGGCTTCAACGCCCTGCTCAAAACCCTGGAGGAGCCGCCGCCGCAGACGGTTTTCATCTTCGCCACGACCGAGTTCCACAAGGTCCCGGCCACGATCGTCTCCCGCTGCCAGCACTTCGAGTTCAAGCGCGTCTCGCAGCGCGAGATCGTCAACCATCTCGACGGCATCGCCGGCAAAGAGGGGCTGATCGTCACGCCTTACGGCCTGGGCCTGATCGCGGAGGCCTCGGAAGGCTCGATTCGCGACGCCCAGAGCCTGCTCGACCAGGCCGTGGCCTTCTGCGGCGAGACGATCGGCGACGCCGAGCTGAAGGAGATTCTCGGCGTGGTCAGCCGCGATCTTCTGTTCGACTTCTCCACGGCCGTGCAGGACGGCCGGGCCGACCGCATCTTCGGCCTGACCGACCGGGTCGTCGAGGCCGGGCACGACCTGCGGGCTTTCTACAAGGATCTGGTCCTCCATTTCCGCAACCTGCTTTTAATCCGGACGGTCGACTCGCCCCAGGACCTGCTGCTCTTCACGACCGAGGACATGGCCCGGCTCAAAGCCGAGGCCGAGAAGGCCGCGCCCGAAGACTGGCTGCGGCGCCTGCAGGCCCTCCAGGCGGCCGAAGGCGGGCTCAAGTTCGCCTTCCACCCCCAGATCTACTTCGAGACCGTCCTCGTCCGGCTGTGCCACTTCCGCCGTCTGGTGGCCCTGGAGGACATCCTGCGCGAGGTCGAGATCCTCAAGGCAGGCGCCGGCGACGGCGATCCGCGGCGAGGCGTGGCCGCCGCCCCGCCCCGCACGGCCCCGCGCATGACGCCGGTTCC
>DFYJ01000141.1 GCA_002383325.1 Candidatus Aminicenantes bacterium UBA4085 | reverse complement strand
TCAACAGCTTATAATCGAAGGCCAGGATCAGGAAGAAGACGGCCAGGGAGATGAGCAGCCAGACCGCCTGCTTGAGGGCGGGCTGGGCGGGCGAGAGGTGCGAGGCGCTGAAGATCAGCAGCAGCCCGATGAGGGCGTTGGCCAGGGACAGCCCGATGAGAACCCAGTCAATTTCCCGGAGTTGGATGCGGTCCAGCATGTTTGGCCTTGTAGAGGTCGAAAAGCTCGCGGGCGACGGGCGCGGCGGCCGCGCCCCCGTGGCCGCCGAACTCGATCAGGACGGTGACGACGATCTCCGGATCCTTGCGCGGGGCAAAGCCCGTGAACCAGGAGTGGGTCTTGCGCTGGCGGGACGCCGGGCTGATCCTCTCCGCCGTCTCGGTGCTGACGGTTTGGGTCGAGCCCGTCTTGGCGCATATGTCGAAACCCTCGATCAGGGCCCCCCGCCCGGTTCCCTGGGCGTTGACCGAGCGCCACATGCCCTCGACCACGGACTCCATGTCGGCCGGGTTCAGGCCGGGAACGGCGATCGGCGCGGGGGGCTCGCCATCCATGGCCAGATGGGGCCGGATGGCCCGGCCGCGGTTGGCGATCAGGGCGGTGACAACCGCCATCTGCAGCGGCGTGACCTGGAGGGGTCCCTGCCCGATAGCCACGGAAATCGTCTCGCCGGCATACCAGGCGGCCTTGCGGGTCCGCTTCTTCCACTCGGGGCTGGGGACCAGGCCTTCCTTCTCGCCGGGAATGTCCAGGCCCGTCTTGCGGCCCAGGCCCATCAGCCCGGCGTCGGCCGCGATGGCCTCGATGCCCAGCAGGCGGCCCAGGTTGTAGAAGTAGATATTGCAGGAGTAGCGGATGGCGTCGGCCAGGGCCAGCGAGCCATGGGCTCCCAGGCAGTGGAAGATGTTGCCGTAGATCTCCGTCTCGCCCCCGCAGAAGAATTGGCTCCCCGGGGTAATCACCTTCTCCCGCAAGGCGGCCACGGCCATGACCATTTTGAAGGTCGAACCCGGTGAATAGAGGCCCTGCAACGGCCGGTTGAGAAGCGGCCGGTCGGGGCTTCCGGCCAAGCCCATCCACTCTTCCGGCGTGAAGCGGTTGATGAACTTGTTGGGATCGAAGGTCGGAAAGCTGGCCAGGGCCAAGACCTCTCCGGTTTTGGGCGAGAGGACGACGATGGCGCCTTCCTCGTCCTTCAGGAGCTCCTGGGCCTTGGCCTGCAGATCGAAATCGAGGCTCAGCCTCAGCCTGGGTCCGGCCACGGGCGCGGCGGAGACCACCTCGCTCTGCTTGCGCCCCTGGCTGTCGACGACTTCGACCACCTGGCCGTCCTTCCCGGTCAGCATCGCGTCGTAGGCGGCCTCGATGCCCGTCTTGCCGGCCATGTCGCCCGGGCGGCGGCCGTTGTAAGCCCCGGCCAGCTCCTCGGGCGTCAGTTCCTGGAGATAGCCGAGGGCGTGGGCGGCCAGATCGCCGAAGGGATAGGTGCGCTTGGGCTCGGTCTCGACGATCAGCTCCGGCCTATCGCCCTCGCCGGTCTCGATCTGGGCCACCTCTTCCATGGTCAGCTCGTCCTTGATGACGATCGGCCGGAAGGCCGGCGCGGCGGAGTACTTGGCGATGCGCTCCCGGATGACCGCCGGCTCGAGCGCCAGCAGCCGGGCGGCTTCGCCGATCGAAGCGTCCAGGTCCCTGGTGTTCTCGCGGATGAGGGAAGCTTTGAAGGAGGCCCGGTTGTCGGCCAGGATGATCTTCCCGCTGCGGTCGGTCAGGATGCCGCGCGGGGCCGGAACGGCTACCGAGCGGGTCCGGTTGGCTTCGGCTCGAGCCCGGTAGCTGACGTTGTCGAGGACCTGGATCTTCCAATAGGCCAGGATAAGGACGACGAAGGCGCCCAAGACCAGGGTCCAGACCAGCATAGCCCTCTTCTGGAGAAGGCTGAGATCCTCGTAGATCCTGTCACCGTACACGGGTCCTCCGAAAGCGCCGGAACAGCGAGAAGGCGGCCGCCCCAGCTAGACCGGTGGCCACGGGGCTCAGCAGAAGAAGTCCGCGCCGCCAGGGGATCGGCTGNNCCCGCCCGGCCACGGCGGCCGCTGCCATAGCCGTCAGGAAGAGAAAGGATCGCAGAAAGCCCAGAACGTTGATTCGCCGGGAGATCCAGCCGGCCAGGAAGCCGACTGCGATGTAAGCCGTGCCCGAGATTCCGAAGACGCCGATGGAGAAGGCGTCGGCGAACAGACCGGCGGCCGCGCCCATGACGGCCCCGGCCAGGTCGCCCTTGGCAATGGCGAAGAGCAGAACGGCAATCAGGAAGCAGTCCACGCCCGGAAGGGTGGTGGCCAGGAAGCGGCCCAAGACCGCGTGCACAAGGAAGGCGGCCGCCAGGGTCAGCCCGCCGTGCAGAATGTCTCTCATGGCCGCTTCCCCGCCGGGGCCATGAGAACAGCCAGTGTCCTCAAGCCCCGGACCTCGAGGTAGGGCTGGACCTCGATGCCCTTGAAGAGCGCCGCTTCCTTGCGCACAGCGACGATCCGCCCGGCCGGGATGCCGGCCGGGAAGATTTTATCAAAGCCCGAGGTCAGGAGCTCCTCCCCCGCTTCCAGCGCATCGTTGGAGGACAGGACGTATTTCAGATGGCAGCCGCCCGTGCGCTCGTCGCCCGAAAGGATCCCGACAACACCGGTCTTGGCTGAAATGACGCCGGCCCGGAAGCCCTCATTGGTCAGGAGCTCGACCGTGGCCTGGCGGGCGGCCAGAGGCTTGACGATGCGGCCGACCAAGCGTCCCTGGGCGTCGACGACCGGCAGGTCCGGCCGCAAGCCGTCGGAAAAGCCCCGATCGATGACGATCGAGCGGCGGGCATTGGCCGCGTCCACTCCGATGGCCGAGGCCAGGATGAAAGACTGATGGACGCCCGAGAGGAGCTTCGAGGCGGCTTCCCTGTCCTGCAGTCGGCCCAGGCCGCGGCCGAGGATCAGGTTCTCCTGGCGCAGGCGGAAGACATCGCGGCGCAGGGCGTGATTCTGGGTTTCGACATCCCGCAGGTAGAGATGCCTGTCCCAGACTCCGCTGACCAGGCCGAAAGCTCCGTTGAACAATCCTTCGACCGGGGCCAGGACAAAGAAGGCGACCCGCTCGAAGACGCTGGGCGCCTCGCCCAGCGGCACCTGCAGGGAAATGAGCAGGAGCTGGGCGATCAGCAGGCCTCCCACCACCAGGAGCTTCCTGCGTTCGGGCCGGGCCAGGGGCATGCTTTCGCTTCCCGCCGGATCACGGGATGGAGACTTTCTTCAGCAGCTCCATATCGTCCAACATCTTGCCTGCGCCCAGGACGACGGTGGTCAGGGGATCCTCGGTGATGAAGACGGGCAGCTGCGTCTCCTCGCGGATCCGCTTGTCCAGGTTCTTCAGCAGCGATCCGCCCCCGGTCAGGATGATGCCGCGGTCGATAATGTCGGCCGACAGCTCCGGCGGTGTCTTCTCCAGGGCGGTGCGGATGGCGCTGACGATGGCCGCCACCACCTCTTCGAGAGCCTCGCGGATCTCCTGGTCGTCGATGACGATGGTTTTCGGGATGCCCTCCCGCAGGTCGCGTCCCTTGATCTCCATGGTCATCGGCTCGTCCAGAGGGTAGGCCGAGCCGATGTGCATCTTAAGAAGCTCGGCCGATCGCTCGCCGATGAGTAGGTTGTACTTCTTCTTCAGGTAGCCGATGATGGCCTCGTCCATCTCATTGCCGGCCGTCCGGATGGAATGGTTGAAGACGACTCCGTCCAGGGAGATGACGGCGATATCGGTCGTGCCGCCGCCGATATCGACNNCCATCGGCTGCTCGACCAGATAGACCTCGGTCGCCTTGGCCCGCATGGCCACGTCCTTGACCGCCCGCCGCTCGACCTGGGTGATCCCGGTCGGGATGCCGATGACGATCCGGGGCCGCAGCAGGAAGCCCTTGTTGTTGGTCGCCTTCTTGATGAAGAAGTCGAGCATCTTCTCGGCGATCTCGAAGTCGGCGATGACGCCG
>DFYJ01000074.1 GCA_002383325.1 Candidatus Aminicenantes bacterium UBA4085 | reverse complement strand
CCCTCCCAGCCCATCCTGGCGCCCTTGCCGCAGGACCTCCTGACCCTCCTGGCCAACGAGGTCTCCGGCCAGATGGCCTTCAACAACCTGATGAAGCTGGCCGGCGCGCCCTGGGTCCGCACCGCCGACGAGCTCAAGGGCGCCATGTCCGAGACCGGGATCCTGCACGGCCTTGTCCGCGCCTACGGCATCGACACCGTCGAGATCCTCACCTACCCGCCCGCCGTCCCCAACGCGACCTTCGACTACCCGCTGGACGGCGAGTTGTGGACCCTGGAGCCCGAGAAGCGCCTGTTGGCCCGCATCGGGGCCGATGCCGCCCTCGTCTCGCGCGGCTCCAAGACCTGTGACCTGACCGGCGAGCTCATCTACGTCCCGGCGCTCACGCCCGACGAGGCCAAGAAGATTCGCGACGCCGGCCCCCAGCCCGCTTACCAAGGCAAGCTGGCCCTGGTTTGGAGCTTGACCCCCGACCTGACCTCGGCCCTCGACGCGGCCGGGGTCGTCGGCATCATCACCTTCAGCGCGCAAGATCGCTACCTCGACCCCGATCAGGTCATCTACTCGGGCGTGTCCATCGACCAGGCTAAGAACATCAAGATCGGCCTGGCCGTGTCGTGGCGGCAGTGGTCGGAGCTGCTCGAGGATGTCGAGGCCAACCGCAAGGTCGTGGTCCGCGCCTCCGCCCGCGTCGAAAAGTTCCCCGACCGCTTCGAAATGATCCACGCCTGGATCCCGGGCTCGGAGCCCGACAAGAAGGGCGTCATCTTCACCTCGCACCTCTACGAGGGCTACCTCAAGCGCGGCGCCAACGACTCCATGGGCGGGGTGGCCACCCAGCTCGAGATCCTGCGCGCCCTGGACAAGCTGATCAAGACGGGCGCCCTGCCTAAGCCCCGCCGCACCCTCCACTTTCTCTGGCCGAACGAGATCAGCGGCACCAATGAGTTCATCAAGCACACCCCCGGCTTGACCGAAAAGCTGTCGATCAACATCAACATGGACATGGTCGGGGAGGCGCTGCGCAAGAACAACTCGCTCTTCACCATGAGCGAATGCCCGGACCACCTGCCCTCGTTCTACGACGGGCTGGCCGCCTCCGTGCTCAACTACGTCTGGCGGACCAACGACATCGTTTACCTCAACGACGGCCCGCGCAGCCGCTACCGCGGCCAGAACTTCCCCGTCCCGATGTGGGAAAAGAACGGCTCCCGCGACGCCTTCCGCTACTTCATCCACAAGGCCACCGGCGGCAGCGACCACGTCTGCTTCACCGTGCCCGCGGTGGCGGTCCCGGCCATCGAGTTCTTCACTTGGCCCGACCAGTGGTACCACACCGACACCGACACGCCCGACAAAGCCGACCCGACCCAGATGAAGCGGGTGGCTTTCATTGGGGCGGCCACGGGCTGGGCCTCTGCCTCGCCGGATGACGCTTGGATCCCGGCCCTGGCGGACGCCGCGTCCCAGTTCGGGTACAAGCGGGTCGCCGAGCGCGACCTGCCGCGGGCCTTCGCCAAGCTGGACGGGGCGTCGGCCGGGACGCTGGCGGCGGAGACGGCCAAAGCCCTGGCCGTTGTCCGATTCGCCGTCCGGCGCGAGAGCGGGGCTATCCGCTCGATCGACGACATCTCGACGGGCTCCCCGGCGGCGCGGGCGGCGACGGCGGCCCGCCTCAAGCAGTGGGAGCTCTACGGAGCCGGGCTCAGGAGCCAGGTGCTTGGCTACGCCGCCGTCCGGGCTAAGGCCCTGGGCGCGGCGACGCCCGGAGAGCCTAAGATCAAGATCGATGCGGCGGACCGGCGCGTCCCGGCCATCGCCCCGGCGGTGAAGGGCAAGGAGCTGCAGCTCCTCCGCTATGCGCCGTACCAGAAATATATGAAGGAGCACCCGGACGCGATGAAGGGGATCCAGTTCCCGGCGCAGGCGACGGCCATGCTGCTGAGCTACGTCAACGGCCGCAGCACGATCGCCGAGGTCGCTGCTGACGCCGGAGCCGCCATCGACGCTGACATCCCGCTGCCGGCGGCCCGGGCCTATCTGGAGCTTCTGGCCGCGGCGGGGTATGTCGTCTTGAAATAGAAGCTTATCGCGACTTTGTGATAATACATTTGCGGCACTAAGCCACGATTTGCAAATCGGGCTATCCGGCGGTGCCCCAGGCTCAGCGGCCGTATGGCCGCTGAGCTTCTTTCACTTGGCTGAGCTTCTTGGCGTCGATGAGGTCCTGATCCCGGCCCGTAGCGATCTTGTTTTTAATCAAGTCATCGAGCGAGAGAAAGAAGACCTCGACATCATCATATCGCCCGGCAATTCGTTTTTCCCAAGCCTCGGTGAAGACTAGCCCTTCGCAATGCGTCGTTACGTCGATCCGCAGCGGCGGGTAGCCGAGCTGGATGAATGTTCTTGGCGTAAGCAGATTTTCTATTTTCAGCCCCAGCGATTCACCCAGAAAATCGATAATGGCGTCGAGAACACGTTCGGCATTGTCCTCGGATTGTTCGATGAAGATATCGAGATCCTTGGTGTAGCGGGGTTGGGCGTAGATCGAGTAAGCAAATCCCCCAATGATGAGGAATCTAGCTTTTCTCGAAGCGAGAGATCTTAAGAACTCTTTGAAATCCTTTTCGATCCTCATGGGTGAGGTCATGTACGATCTCCCTCAAACGCTGCAAAATATCGAGCTTCTCTTCGAGCGTCTGGGCTAGAGCCTCGCGGAAATCATCTTCTTCGGCGCGCTCCGGAGTCGTGATTTTAAGGAACGGTTTCATTATCAATATTTTATCAGATCGGCCCGGCGACCTCAACGGGCCGCGGTTTGTGTTTTGAGCCGCATTGCGTTAGAAATGATGGACCGATATTTCCGAATGTTCCGGGAGTGAATCCATGAAGAAATTCCGGCCGGTGCTGATCACGGCGGTCGTTCTCGGGCTCGGCCTTGCCGCCGCGGCCCAGATGACGTCCTGGCTGCAATGGACTTTCCTGCCGCCGGCCCAGATGGACGAGATCGTGGGCGAGGCTTCGGGCGAGGCGGCCTTCAACAGCGTCATGGCCATGTGCGGCTTCCCGCGCGACCGCAAGCCCGACGAGTATGCCGGCACCTTCCGCGAGGCTCAGTTCGTCCTCGACAAGCTCAAGGAATACGGCTTTGCCGACGCGGCAATCGTCCGCTTTCCCGGCGGCCAGACTTGGGACGGGATCAAGGGCGAGCTGTGGGAGGTCAAGCCCGGCCGCCAGAAGATCGCCTCCTACACCGACCTGACGGCCATGCTGGCTCAGGGCAGCGCCTCGGCCGACGTGACGGCGGAGCTGGTTTGGGTGGGGGACGGCGAGGCCAAGGATCTGGCCGCGGTCGACGTCAAAGACAAGATCGTGGTCACGTCCGGATCGGCCGGGGCGGTTCACACAGCCGCCTGCGTCGGGAAAGGCGCGGCCGGGGTCATCTCGTTCGCCTCGCTGCGGCCGCTGTTCGATCCGCTGATCATCCCTTGGGGTGGCATCGGCGGGCGGGGCGGGAGCGGCGGCGGGACGGCCAAGTTCGCCTTCTGCCTGCCGCCGCGCGAGGGTGTCATCCTGCGCGACCGGCTGCGGCGGGGCGAGAAGATCACCGTCCGGGCGGTCGTCGTATCCAAGATGGAGAAGGCCGAGCTGCAGGACATCGTCGCCTCGATACCCGGAACGGACCCGAACGCCCAGGAGATCATCGTCACGGCCCACATCTTTGAGGGCTACACGATGTTCGGGGCCAACGACAACTCGTCGGGGTCGTCCGCGATCCTGGAGGCGGCCCGGACGCTGCAGGCGCTCATCGGCGAGGGCCGCCTGCCCAAGCCGAAGCGGACGATCCGGTTCCTGTGGGCGCCCGAGTTCTCGGGCACGCTGCCTTACGTCAAGGCCAACCCGGAGCAGATGGCCCGGACCCTTTGCAACATCAACCTGGACATGGTCGGCGACCGACTGACCCAGAGCCTGGCCTTCTTCGCCGTCATGCGCACGACCTACGGCCACCCGCATTACATCAACGACGTCATGGAGAACTACTATCGGTATGTGGGCGAGGCGACCCGCAGCTACGTGACCAACGGCATGAGCGGGACCATGAACCGGCGGATCGTGGCCCCCAGCGGCAGCGAGGAGCCGATGTACTACTACGTGGCCACCCATTTCGGCTCGTCCGACCACGAGGTCTTCAACGACTGGGGCGTGGGCGTGCCCGGTGTGGTCATGAACACCTGGCCCGACCAGTGGTATCACACGTCGCAGGACCGGCCGGACAAGATCGATCCGACCCAGATGAAGCGGGCCGCGATCATCACCGCGGCGGCGGCCTATACCATCGCCGCGGACGACGATGCCATGGCCGGGCGGATCGCGGCCGAGATCGTCTCCAACGCCTCGGGCCGATTGGGTCACCAGCTGGCCCGGGGAATCGAGGAGCTGGCCCGGGCGGACGCGGCGGCGTATCCGGCGGCGGGGAAGCGGGTCAGAGGATACATCGAGGCGGCGGCCAGGAACGAGCGGGCCACGCTCGATTCGACGATGCAGTTGGTCAAGGATACGGCCGGCTTCGGGATCTACCTGGGCGAGCTGAAGGCTTCGGTGACGGGGCTGGAGGCGGCCCATTTGAAGACGATCGACCAGGCTTTGAGGCGGAGGGCGGCGGAGCTGAAAGTCGCGCCCATCGATGCGAAGCCGACGCCGGAGGAGAAGGCGGCGGCGAAGATCGTCCCCCAACCCCTGGCGAAGATCAGGGCGGGCGGCTACGGGGGCTACCAGGCGGCCATCCAGGAAGCCTACAGGGCCATGGGCAAGGCGGTCCCGGACCGCTCGGCCGCGAGGAGCAGCGCCGAGATCCAGCTGTTGTGCGACGGGAAGAACAGCGCCCTGGATATTAAAAAGATGCTGGATACCCAGAATCGCACGGAGACGCCGCTCTCAGGCGTCGTCGCGTATATCGATGTCCTGCGCCAAGCCGGCCTGATAAAATAATTGGGGGACACCATACATAACTTCCGAATTAATTCCGGGACACCATACATAATTCCCGAATTATTCGATTAGATATATCGTTGGAATTCGGGAATTATGTATGGTGTCCCCAAATTCCAACACACCCGATCGGCTATGAGGGCGGCTAAAGACCATCCCTGAATAATAAATAGGGATTTATGTATACTGTACCCCTATTATTTCCAAGAAAGGCGAATCCGTTTTGTCTAAATTGATGTGAGCACATGGAATCCGAGGCCGACGACATTCTTGTCGAGCGGGCCCAGGCGGGCGACGCGAATGCTTTCGCCGAGCTGGCTGGGCGCCTGCACGAGCGCATCTACATGACGATTCTGGGGATGACCCGCTCGTCCGAGGACGCCGACGACCTGACCCAGGAAACGTTTATGGCCGCTTTCAAATCGCTGCGGACCTTCCGCCGCAAGTCGGGCTTTTATACCTGGGTCCACCGGATTGCGGTCAACCGGACCCTGAACCACCTAAAGAGGAAGGGACGGGAGAAGGCCAGGGCCCCCTTCGAGGACGGCGATGCCGTCCTGGATAAGGGCGGCTACGCGGCCTTGACCCCCGAAAGCGGATCGGCCGGGCGGGAGCTCGCCGGTCGGCTGGAGACGGCCATCGACCAGCTGAGGCCCGTCTACAGGGCCGCTTTCTCCCTGGTCGCCGTCCAGGGGCTGTCCCACGCTCAGGCGGCCGAGGCGCTGGGCTGCTCCGAGAGCACGGTTTCCTGGCGCATGCACAAGGCCCGCAAGATGCTCCAGGCCAAGCTGGAGCCCTATCTGACGGAGGCGCGCGATGAAATGTGATAAAGCCGGACGGCTGATCTCGGACGGATTGGACGGGGTCCTCGAGGGCGCCCGTAAGGCCCGCCTGGAAGCCCACCTGGCCGGATGCGCGTCCTGCCGGGCCCGCCGGGAGGGACTTCTGCGCCTCCAGGAGGCGGCCCGGGCTTCCGCTCCCGCCGCACCCGATTCTGAGCGGCTGGCCCGATCCCTAGCCCGTCTGAAGGCCGGGATCAGGGGGGAAGCGGCTGCCGCACCCAGGCTCCATCCTTCCCGCGCCGTACTCTACTGGCTCCCGGCCGGCGCCGCGGCTGCCCTGCTGGTCGCCGCGACCGGGCTCTACTTCTTCTTGCGGCCTGCTCCAGCCGTCGATTTTGTCCCCTACGCCTACTCTGACGCCGGCGCGGGTTTGGCCGTGACCTTGGCCGAGGACGAGAACCTGGCCCAAGCCTTCGATTCCGCCATCAGGACGGAGCTGGCTGAAAACGGCGGCCGCTACGTTGCCGCAGTCGAATCCAAGACCGTTGATACGGGGCTCTTCCTGGACAGCCTGACCGATGAGGAAGTGCTGATCCTGGAGGCCGTCATAGGGGCCGGGGAAGCCCTGTGAAAAAAGGAGATGAGGAAATGAAAAATCGCATAGTCCGCCCGATCCTGGCCGTGCTCGCGGCCGCCCTTCTGTCCCTCCCCGCCCCGGCCCAGAACCAGCCGGTTCCGCCCCGCCAGAGGGTTCAGCGCAACCTTTCGGCCCTCCGCCTGGTCAAGTTGACCCAGGCCCTGGACCTGACCGAGGACCAGACGACGAAGATCTACCCGGCTCTGAACCGTATCGAAAAAGCCAAGCAGGATATACAGAAAGACCTCAGCGAGAACGTCCTAGCCCTGCGCCGCATGTGCCAGGAGCCCGAGGCCAAGGACGCCGACCTGGAAGCCGCCCTGCTGCGCATCCGGGAGGACCGCGGCCGCATCAAGGAGCTTGACGCCGAGGCGGACACAGCCTTGGATGAGGTCCTGACGGTGCGCCAAAAGGCCCGCTATGAGATCTTCCAAATCGACTTCCTGCGCGGCTTGGGCGAGACCATGAACCAAGCCCGCCAGCGGATGGGCCGAGGCCCCGGCGCCGCCGCCCCGGCCGCCCCGATCAAGAAATAAACGGAAATAATTGCGGGACACCATACGTAATTCCCCAATTCCAACGATATAACGTAACCAATAATTCGGGAGTTATGTGGGGTGTTCCCCAATTGTTGAAATTATTACGACATAACGATCAGACTAATTCGGGAGTTATGTATGGTGTCCCCCAATTATTAATCCGTGTAAACTTTTGTATTAGGGAATTACGTATGGTGTCCCCCAATTCAAAAAAATCTCTTGACAGACCGTCCCTGGCGGGAATAGAATGACGCCCGTCTTCGTATTCCCGCTGTTACAACCGAAACGCTTCCAGAGAGAATGCGCCTAGGCGCGCTTTTTCTCGCCCTTTTGATGGAGTGGTGTATTTCCTTTTTCGAACGTCGGAAACGGAGCCAGATTCGGATGCGCCAGCGTAGCTCAGTCGGTAGAGCGGCGGTTTTGTAAACCGCGGGTCAGGGGTTCGACTCCCTTCGCTGGCTGACAAGAAACGGGTACTTATGAGAAACGGGCAGGTACCAAAGTGGTTAAATGGGACGGGCTGTAAACCCGTTGCGGAAACGCTTCGAAGGTTCGAATCCTTCCCTGCCCACTTCCAGCGACGCGGGAATAGCTCAGTTGGTAGAGC
>DFYJ01000078.1 GCA_002383325.1 Candidatus Aminicenantes bacterium UBA4085 | reverse complement strand
GGGGTATCGGCCAACGGCGAGATAGCGAGGGCGGCGACTTTTTCCACATCTCTCCGAGGGCACCCAACGGGCGCCGAGGGATGTTTGAGCACGCGACAGACGAAAGAAATCGTGACGGAGTGGGTGATCTCCATGATCGGTAGGATATACACGCGGAGTTCCGCAGGCACCGAGGAGAGTTGTGGAAAAAGGCGGGTAAAGCCCGAAGCCGCCGGGACGATACCCTGGACCGCACCCGGAGATGGGATAAGGGCCCGGGGGGAGGCCGCCTAGACGATGGTCCCGCCGCCGAGGACGACGTCGCCGTCGTAGAAGACGGCCGCCTGCCCCGGCGTGATGGCCCGCTGGGCCCGCTCGAACTCGACCGTCACCGCCTCCTCCGACTCGGGATGCAGGACGGCCGCGGCCTCGGCGTGGCGGGAACGAAGCTTGACGGCGGCTTTCCGGTCCGTGGATAGGCCGGCGATGGCCGACCAGCTCAGGCCTTCGACCCTCAGACGTCGTCGGAAGAGAGCTTCTCCGGGGCCGACCGTGAGGCGATTGGTCTCAACGTCGACCGCGATGACGTAGAGGGGATGGGCGGCCGCGATGCCCAGGCCCTTGCGCTGGCCGATCGTGTAGCGGGCGATCCCGCCGTGGCGGCCGATCGTCCGGCCCTCCGGATCGACGATGTCGCCGGGCCTGAAGGCGTCCGGGACCAGCGGCTTCAGGAAGCCGGCATAATCGTCGTTGGGGACGAAGCAGATCTCCTGGCTCTCCGGCTTGCGGGCCGTGGGCAGGCCCAGCCGCTCGGCCAGGACCCTGACCTCGGCCTTGCGCAGGCCGCCCACCGGAAAGAGCGTCCGGGCCAGGACGTCCTGCGGCAGGGAGTAGAGGAAATAGGACTGGTCCTTGTCGGGGTCGAGCCCCTTGCGCAGCAGTCGGCGGCCGGAGGCGGCATCCGTCTCGATCCGGGCATAGTGTCCGGTCGCCAGGGACAAAGCGCCCAGCCGCTCCGCCCGCCGCAGCAGCGGGCCGAATTTGACCCGCCGGTTGCAGAGCAGGCAGGGATTGGGCGTCCGGCCGCGGAGGTATTCCTCGGCGAACGGCCCGATGACGGTCTTCTCGAAAGTCCGCCGGAAGTCGGCCACGTAGAGGGGAATGCCCAGGGCCTCCGCCACGGCCGCCGCGTCCTTCCGGGCTCCCGAGCCGCAGCACCCGGGACGGCTCTCGTCGCCGCAGCCCCCCCGGCCCCGGCGGACGAGATCCATGGTCAGGCCGACGACCTGGCGGCCCTCCCGGAGAAGCAGGGCGGCTGCCACCGAAGAATCCACTCCCCCGCTCATGGCGGCTGCGACGATGCCCGCGGGAGGGACGGCCTCAGGGACGGAAACGGAATGTGCTATCATGGCGTTCAGAGAGCAGGGCCATTTTATCACGGCCCGGAGGACATGCCATGCGAATCCCGCGCTTCCTGATAGCCGCCGCCGCCTTCCTGAGCCTGGCCGGATGGGCCGTCGCCCAACCCCACGCCGAGCTTGTCATGGGATTCGGGGGCTACATCCCCTCTTGGAAGGACGCTCCCTACACCCACGCTTACGCGCCGCCTTTCCTCTACGGCACGCCGGCGGTCACCTCCGGCCTCCAGACTCTGAGCCTGAGCGCCAAGTCCATCTCCGGGGGGTCCGTGGGCGCGGCCGTCGTCTTCGGCCGCCTCGGCGTTTCGCTCACGTACCTGGCCTTTAGCCCTGATGTCACGGGGACAACGACCTCCGATGCCGTCTCGATCAGCTACACCTCCTACCCCCCGCCAAGCTATACGCCGACGCCGGTGACGGCCAGCCAGGCCATCCCCATGGCCGACCCCAGCGGCGAGCTCCACGAGCGGACCATCAGCCTGAACGGCTTCTACCGGGTGACCCTGCCGTCCTGGTTCAGCCTGGACCTGTCGGCCGGCCTGACCTGGTTCTCGATCGACGGCGAGATCGGGACGCTGGACTATTGGAAGTTCTGGCTGGGCGGCCACTCCGTCCTCTTCTCGCAGCAATACGCCCTGATCATGTCCATCGAGACCCTCAACCGGATCGGCGGCAATCTTGGCGCGACCTTAAACGTCCACATCGGGACCAATGCCGCCGTGTGGATCGAAGCGCGATACCACTTGGCCGCCGCGGGCGAAGCCTCCCTGTCCTTCCAACCCATCGAGGACACCACCGCCTTGGCCGAGTTCGACCCCGAGACCGACATCATTCCGGCCGGAAAGCTTCTGATCAATCCCAGCTTCCTGCGCCTCGGGGCCGGCATCAGGATCCTCTTCTGATCCCGGATCGGACTCCCATGCCCAACGGCCGGAGGGGCGATGAAGCCGCTTTTCTCCGCTTCCATTTACGGGTCGGAGCCCGGGTCGGAACCCGACTCCTAGCCCCCGTCCTGGCCGGAATCTTCGCCGTCTACTACCTCTTTCGCCCCGAGCTCGTCCTTCTGCTCGCCGAGCGCCTGCTCAAGGATGGTGACGCGCTGCGCCGCGGCCTGCAGCTGACGCTCTTGGCCGGACTGGCGGGCGCCCTGGGCGTCCCCCGGGTGACGCTGGGCCTGAGCGGCTGGATCAGGCACCTCCCCGCGTCCGCCCGCGGCCACCGGCTTCAAGCCGCGGCCGCGGTGGTCACGGCCGAGCTCCCCCTTCTCGTCCCCTTGGCCGTCCTGGCTTTCCTGCTCCCCATGGACAAGAATGGAGCCGGCGCGGCTTGGGCCGCGGCCGTGGGAATCTTCGCGGCCGCTTTCTTCATGGCCCTCTACCTCATGCCGTCCCGCCAGCCTCTCTGGGCTTCCGGGCTGGGATTGGCGGCCTGCATCTTGGCGGGTTCAGGCGAGCCGCTCTGGCTTGCGGTCGCGGCGCTGGCCGCGGGATGGGCCGATCGGGCCTGCGGGCCGTTCCTGAGCGGTCGGCGGCCGGTCCGCCGCCTCGTCCCGCGCCCTTCGGGCCCGACCGCGTTCGGCCTCCGCCTTTCCCTTCGCGCGGTCGGCTGGAGGATGTTCGGGTCTCTCCTGCTTCCGGCTCTCTTCCTGGGCTGGGCGGCCCTTCTTCTCGTCAATAACGACCTTGCCCCCGGACCGGCCCGGGCGGCCGTGCGCCTGGCGGCCGGAGGAGGTCTGGCCGGATCCTTGGCCGCTGCCGCGGCCATCCTGGGTCGCCAGCGTCCCCCCTGGCCCTGGAGCCGTTCCCTCCCCATCGGATCCGGACGCCGTGTGCTGGAGGACGCCGCCTTCCTGGCCTGCCCCGCCGCGGCGGCGCTGGCGGCCTTCGTCCTGTTCTCCCCCGCTCCGGCCCCGATCTCGGCCCTCCTGCCTTACGCCGTGTTCAGAGCGGCAGCGGCCGTGCGTCCCTCCATGGCGACCGCACGGAGCCCGATTCCGGCCTTGTTCCTGGAGCTGTTGCTGGCCGCGGTCCTGACCGCGCTCGTCCCGGCCGGGCTGCTTCTCGTCCCCCCGGCGGCCTGGCTGGCCTGGCGCGAAGCGGTCCGCCGGGAGCGGGCCGTCAAGATGGGCCGCTGGCTGGAGCGGCGCTTCGCCGCGGGCGGCGATTCCCTCACCTGGAGCTCACGATGATCGTCTTCGACAAGGTGTCTTTTGGGTATGACCCCGGGCGGCCGTTCCTGCGGAATATCAGCCTCTCGATCGGAGCGGGCCTGACCCTCATCGTGGGGCCGAACGGGGCCGGCAAGAGCACCTGGCTGAAGCTGGCGGCCGGAGTCGAGCCGCCCGATGCAGGGCACATCCTGGTCGACGGGCGCGACCTGTGGCGGGAAGAAGTCGCGGCCCGGGCCTCGCTGGCTTACCTCCCGGAACAGCCCGATCTAACGCCCTACGCCGCCATCCGTGACATCCTTCTCCTGGTCTGCCGCCTGCGGCGGCGGCCCGCCGCGGAGGCAGAGGAAGCCCTGACCCGCTTCGGCCTGGCTCGTTTCGCCGGGCGGTCGGTGCGGGAGCTATCCCTGGGGCAAAAGCGGCGGGCCACCTTCGCCGCCGCCTTCATCGGATCGCCTGACCACATCCTCCTGGACGAGCCGTTGGAGGCCATGGACCGCGAGACCCGGGACCTGATCGCGGACTGGATCCTGCGGCGGAAGGACGACGGCGCGGCCGTCCTGGTCGTTTCGCACGACCTGGAGCCCTTCGCGGCGGACGCGGACAGGGCCCTGGCCTTGCGGGAAGGCCGGGCCGTCCTGCGCGACGACTGGCCGGCCGCCGAAGCGGACCAGTTGGTTTTCCTGGACGGCCTGGCGCGGGGCGAGACTCCGTCTTAGGCCTTGGGGGCCTTCTTCTTCGTCGAGATGCCCAGAAGGACGTAAAGCGGGCAGAAGCCGATGATCGACGTGATGATGAAGATCCCTCCCAGAACGCCCAGGACGATGGTCAACGTCCCCGAAACGGTCTTGGTCAGGATCAGGGCGGCAAAGGCCGCGGCCAGAACGGTTCTCAGAATCCGGTCGACGGAGCCCATGTTGGTTTTCATGCGTCTCTCCTTTAATATCTTATTCATTATACAATATTTTTTATATATTTTAAAGGTGCCCCCTGGAAACAGCCGTTCGTGGGGTGTCCGCCACCCCCCGGCGGATTGCGGCGCGGGATGGTTTATGATATCCTTTTGCGGCCGTATCTCGTCTCCAAGGAGCTCACTCTCATGTCCGGTCATTCCAAATGGGCCTCGATTAAGCATAAAAAGGGCGCCGCGGACGCCAAACGGGGCAAGATCTTCACCAAGATCATCCGCGAGATCGCCGTGGCCGCCCGGGCCGGCGGCGGCGACCCCGACAAGAATCCCCGCCTGCGCACGGCCATCCAGACCGCCAAGAACGCCAATATGCCCGCCGACAACGTCAAGCGGGCCATCCAGAAAGGCACCGGCCAGTTGGAAGGGGTCCAGTACGAGGAAGTCGCCTACGAGGGATACGGCCCCGGCGGCGTGGCCATCTACGTCACGGCCCTCTCGGACAACAAGAACCGGACGGTTTCCGAGGTTCGGCACATCTTCATGAAGAACGGCGGCCAGATCGGGACCCAGGGCTGCGTCGCCTTCCGCTTCAAGCGGGGCGCCTACATCGACATCGACAAGGACAAAGCCAACGAAGAGCAACTCATGGACATCGCCCTTTCGGCCGGGGCCGACGACATCAAAGACGACGGCGATGCCTGGGAGATCGTGACCACGCCGGAGAAGTACGAGGCCGTCCTGGAAGCGGTTAAAGCGGCCGAGATCGAAGTGGCCGACTCCAACGTCGGCTATCTGNNCCCTCGACTACACCAAGGTCGAGGGCAAGCAAGCCCACCAGGCCCTCAAGCTGGTCGAGGAGCTGGAGGACCACGACGACGTCCAGAGCGTGGCCGCCAACTTCGACATCGACGCCAAGGACATCGCCGAGTACGAAGGCTCCTGAGGGGGGCCCCGGGCCATGCGGGTCCTCGGCATCGACCCCAGCAGCCAGGCCACGGGCTACGGCCTGATCGAATCCGAAGGCGGCGAAACGGTCGTCCTGGGGTACGGCACGATCAAGCCGAAGCGCGCCGACGCCCTTCCCGTCAAGCTGGCCGGCATCCGGTCCGGCATCGCCGCGGTCATCGGCCGCCACGCCCCACAGGAAGTCGCCGTCGAAAATCCCTTCTTCGCCCGCAACGCCCGCACCGCCCTGACCCTGGGCCAGGTCCGGGGCGCCGTCCTGGTCGCCGTGGCCGAGGCCGGCCTGCCCCTGTTCGAATATTCCGCCCTGGAGATCAAGAAAGCCGTGACGGGCTACGGGCGGGCGGAGAAGGACCAGGTCGGAGTGATGATCAGGGCCCTGCTGCGGATCGAGGACGAGGCCATGGAGGCGGATGCGGCGGACGCCCTGGCCTGCGCCCTGTGTCATCTGAACACGCGCCTTTTCCAGCTGCGGCTGGAATCCGGAAGCCGCTGAAGCGGCCCCTCTCCCCCCGTCAGACCGCGAAGCGGAAGTTGATGATGTCGCCGTCGCGGACGGGATATTCCCGGCCCTCCAGACGGAGGGTCCCGGCCGACTTGCACTCCTGCATGGAGCCTGAGGCCTCGAAGTCCGCGAAGGCCACCACCTCGGCCCGGATGAAGCCGCGCTCGATGTCGGAATGGATGACTCCGGCCGCCTGGACCGCCGGCGTGCCGGCCCGGATGGTCCAAGCTTTGACTTCGTCGGGGCCGACGGTGAAAAAGGAGATCAGGCCCATCAGCGAGTAGGCCGTGCCGATCAGCTTGGCCCGGGCCGGGCGCTCGATGCCGTAGTCCTGGAGGAAGCGGCGGGCGTCCTCCTCGGGCAGCTGGCGGATCTCCATTTCCAGGCGGGCCGAGAGGGCGATGACCGCGGAGGAAGACCCATCGGCCCAGGGCTGGAAGGGGACGAGGGCCTCGGCTTCGCCGGCGATGTCCTCCTCGTCCAGGTTCAGGGCGACGATGAGAGGCTTCTGGGTCAAGAAGCGGTATCCGCGCAGCAGCAGCTCCTCGTCCGGCGTCAGGCCGGCCCGGCGAAGCGGCGTCTCGGCCTCCAGGGAGGCCCGGCAGCGCTCCAGGGCGGCCTTTTCCCGGACGTCCCGGTCGGCCTTCTTGGCCGCGATCTGCTTGGCCAACTTCTCCAGCCGGCTTTCGATCACCGCCAAGTCCGACAGCAGGAGCTCGGCCTCGATGTGGCGCAGGTCGCGGGGCGCGTCCACGGATTCGAGGGGATGGGCCACGGCCGGATCGCGGAAGGACCGCACGACCGCCAGCAGGGCGTCCGCGGCCCGCAGCTTGCCCAGGGCCAGCTCGGTAAAGGCCGCCTTCCCGGGCTCGCCCGAGGTCAGCCCGGCCAGCTCGCTGAACTCGATGGCGGCGAAGGTCTGCTTCTTGGGATTGTAGACGGACGTCAGGCGCTCGACCCGCGGGTCGGGGACCTTGACGACCGCCACGGGCTCGGCGCCCTTGGCCGCGGCCTCCTCGGGCCGCAGGCCGGTCAGGGCCCCGAATAGGGACGACTTGCCCGATTGGGGCAATCCGACGAGGCAGATTTTCACGTTCGTTTCCTTCGGGGGATGATCGATCGATAAAAGAGAGCTTATTATACGGTTTCCCGCCGGGAATGCCAAATCTCAGCGAACCGTGATCTCGTCGACGAACACCCAGGACGCGCCGCCGGCCCAGGCGTGCCAGGCGGGATTGCTCCCGGTCCCCTCGAGCCTGAAGCGGACGTACCGAAAAGCCGCCCGCGGAGCCGGCCACTTGAACGTCCGGGCCGGCGCCTCGCGGCGCTGGTCGCCGTCGATCTCGTAGGAACCGGCCGGGAGCCAGGCGACGGCATCCGCGGAGACCTCGCATGTCACCTTCCGGGGGTGGAAGATCCAGCTCTTCGGATCATAGAGAGTGCTGACGGCCAGCGCCCCGGCGCTTCGCGTCTCTCCGAGGTCCAGGGTCAGGGTGAAGTCGATCCCCTCCCAGCCCAGCCAGTGGACCTTGAAGTCGCCGGCTCCGCGCACGCCGTCGGTCAGCAGGGCCGGATCGCCCCGGCTATACTTGGCGGCCGGCGGCGGATCGGCCGTCACGGGCCGGCGGAAAGCCAGGTTGCCCTCGACCTGGACGTCGATGAAGCGGCGTCCGGCGTCGTAATACTCCTTGGGCGTCGTTCCGGACTCGTTGAGAGCCCGGACTCCGGCGTCCAGGCAGCCCTCGTAGAACCTCTGCAGTAGGAGCGTTTTCTCCGGCCGCGGCTCGAAGCGTCCGTCCTTCTCGACGTGGAAGCCGCGGGGCCCGAACAAATCCGCTTTGCCGATCTCGATCTCGGCGTACTGGAACGGCAGGCGGGCGGCCCGGACGCGCCGCAGCCGCACGGGATCCGAGGCCACGGCCCGCTCGGCCAGGTCGAGGATCGCCTCGTAGCCGGCCATGCGTTCGGCCGAGAGGAAGCCCCGGTCGTGGGCGTTGGGCGGCTGGTAGATGCCCAGCTCCGCCCCCGAGCCGATCAGGGCCTCCCGGGCCGCATCGTAGACGCGGCGCAGGAAAGGGGCCCCGGCGCCGTAATAGCCGGCCATAAAGTCATTGACCGCCGCGTCGACGTCGAGCTCGGGATTCCAGAGGAGCTTGGCCAGCAGCCAGCCTTTGAGCTCGGAGAGATCATGCCCGGGCGAGGTGTTGGTCTGCTGGAAGTGCCGCCGGACGCCGTGCCGGACGAAGAAGCGGATGTTGGGCTGGAGGACGTGGAAGTTGGGAAAGGGCGAAACCTGGTGGGCGAAGTCGACGGTATAGTCCCAGAGGTAGAGGTTGTCCGAGATCCGGCTCCAGTCCTCGATATCGCGGACGAAGGATGCGCTGCCGGGATTCTCGGCGATGGGACGGCTGCGGTCGAGCTCGATCGTGCAGAGCATGACCTGGACGTTGGCCGCGGGCCGGATCCGCTGCGGCGCCGGTCGGGAATATTGGTAGGCCAGGGTGGAGATGATCTTGTCCGGGAAGCGGGCCGCCAGCCGGTTGACCAGCCGGATGATCGGTCCGGCCGGCGAGCCTTCCTCGGCGATGGCCTTGAGGCACTCGGGACAGCGGCAGTAGGTCGGATTGTCGTTTTGGGAGACCGACCAGACCTTCCGATCCGGCTGGCCGGCCATCTCCTTCTCCAGCCGGGCGGCGGCGATGTCGAAAACCTCGGGCCGGGAGGGACAGATCTGGTCGGCCAGCCGTCGGCCGTCGACCAGGGCGAAATACTCGGGATGCTTCCCGAAGTACTCCTCGCGCGGCACTAGGCGGCCGAAGGTGTGGACGTAGTATCCCCGGCCGAAAACCTCTTCCGGCGAGCTCAGGCGCATCCAATCGCGGTAATCGGGATCCTGGAGGAAGTCGCCGTTGACGCAGCGGAAGTCGTTGGCCGGGTTGTCGCTCTCGAGGATCCGGGGCAGGAGAATCGACGCCGCGGCCGGGAAGAAAGCGGCCGTCGGGCTGTATCGGCGGCAGCCCAAGTACTTTTCCAGGAGATGGACCACTCCGTAGATCGAGCCTTTGCCTCCCCCGGAGACGATGTAGACGGCCCGGTTGGAGACGACGACGAGGAAGCCGTCGGGCTTCAGCCCGCTGACCTGCGGCCGGAAGGAGCCCGGATAAATCTCCCGGCCATACCCGATCCAGATCTCGGACCGGCGCACGGGTTGGGCCTTCTCGACGAGGGGCAGGAGCGCGCCCGTCATCCGCTGCACGGCGTCGCGCAGCATCTCGGCCGCCCGCCGCTCGGACGGGGCCG
>DFYJ01000085.1 GCA_002383325.1 Candidatus Aminicenantes bacterium UBA4085 | reverse complement strand
GCGTGGGTCAGCATGACGCCCTTGGGCACGCCGGTGGTGCCCGAGGTGTAGATGATCGAGGCCAGGTCGGCCGGCCGGACCGCGGCCGCGGCCCGCTCGAATCCGCCGTCGTCCCCTGGTTCCGCGGCCGCGCCGCGGGCCTCGACCTCGGACAGGGTCAGGAACCCCTCCGGCGCCTCGTCCTCCAGGGTCACGGCCTGGACTGCCGTCGGGAGCTCGGCTCGGACGACTTCGAACTTGCGGCGCAGGTCGGGCCCCGAGCAGACCACGATCGAGGCTTCGGAGTTCCCGATGATGTGCTTGACCTGGGACGGGACCAGAGTCGGGTAGATGGGCACGGTCACTCCGCCCAGACCGAGGTTGGCGAAGTCGAGCATGGTCCATTCGGGCCTGTTCTCCGACAGGATGACCAGCTTGCGGTCCGGACCGGCCCCCAGGCCGCGCAGTCCCAGGGCCATGCGGCGGACCCGGCGGCCGAACTCTTCCGTCGAGATCGGCTCATAGCGGCCGTCCCGCTTGACCTGCATGAGGTCGGGCTTGTCGGCGTACTCGCGGACGATGCGAAGGAAGACCTGGCTGAGGGTTTCGAACATGTTCGTCTCTCCCGCTGTTGGGTTGGCGCTGCGGCCGCCGGACGAGCCGCAGGCATTCTCATACTATATATAGCACAGAGGCGGGAAAGGGGCCAAGGGGAATCGCCCGCCTTGACAGAGGAGCTCGGCCGGGGATAATCGGAGGGCGCGTGAAAGGAGCCGCCATGCCGCTGATCGAAGTCCACCTGCTCGAAGGCCGCACGGACGAACAGAAGAAGGCCCTGCTGGAGGCCCTGACCAAGGCGGTCCGGGACTCCCTGGGCTCGCCGATCGAGTCGATCCGGATCTGGATCGAAGAGTTCTCCGGCCAGGACTACATGGCTGCCGGAGTCTGGCACGGAGACCGCCCGAAATAGGCGCCCGATCCCGGAATCGGAAGAAGAGCCTTAATGGCCTAGCCCTCCAGGTCCAGCTCGGCCAAGCGCTGGTCGAAGGCCGCCTTCTTGACCTCGTGTTCGGCCAGCAGGGGCTCCAGTTCCTCCAGACAAGCGTCGACATCCTTTTTCCTCTGGTGGAGGGACTTGGAAAGATCCGCGATGCGGGCCCCGTTGCGGGCCTGGGAGGCCTCGACGATCTCCTTGTTCATGCGGGTTAAATCGGCCTCGGCCTTTTCGGCCTTCTTCTCCAGGGCCGCGATGCGGTGCTCCAGCGGCCGCAGGGCCCGCGACTTCTCAGCCACCACCTCGGAGCGCAGCTTGCGGACTTCCTTGCGGCTGGGCGGTAGCGGGGCCGGGATGGAAGGGCCGTCCGGGACCGCCGCCGGCTCGGACGAGGCGGAGGGCTTGGATCGCTCTTCCTCGCCCGACCATCCGACCCGCTCCAGGAAGCGCTCGTAAGACCCTTCGAAGACGGTGATCGAGCCTTCCTGGAAGATGATCAGCCGTTCGGCCAGGGCGTGCAGGAACATCTCGTCGTGGGTGACCATGACCACGGCCCCGGGGAACGCATCGATGGCCGCCATCAGGGCGTCGCTCGACTCCAGGTCCAGGTGGTTGGTCGGCTCGTCCAGAAGAAGGAGGTTGGCGGGGGCGGCTATGAGCCGGCCGAGCAGGACCCGGCTCTTCTCGCCGCCCGACAGAACGCTGATCTTTTTTAACGCGTCATCGCCCTCGAACATCATCAGCCCGGCCAGGAAGCGGGCCCGGCCCGGCTCCACCCCGGCATCAGCGGACTGGATCTCGTCCAGGACGGTATTCCGCTGGATCAGCGTCTGGACGTTGGTCTGCTCGAAGTAGCCGGGCACGACCGCGACCGGGCTGGTGACGCTGCCCCCGTCGGGGCGCAGGGCCCCGGCCAGGAGCTTGAGCAGGGTCGTCTTGCCCCGGCCGTTCGGGCCGACGACGAAGACCCTGTCACGGGATCCGATGCACAGGCCGAAGTCCCGAATGAGCGGCCGGTCTTTCTCGTAGCCGAACGTCAGGCCCTCGGCGTTGAGGACGTACTTGCCGTGGTAAGGCCGGTAGGCAAAGTCGAATTCCAGGGTCTTGATCGCTTCCAGCTTCTCCTTGCGGTCCATCTTGGCCAGAGTCTTCTTGCGTGATTCGACCAGGCCCTGCAGCTGGGCTGAGGCCCGGAACTTGGCGATGAAGCCCTCGATCTCCTTGCGCCGCCGCTCCTCGTTGATCCGGGTCTTCTCGTAGGTCTCCTCCTCGACCGCGATCTGGGCATAGAGCTTGCCGGTCGAGCCCTCGATCTTGCGTATCCTGCGCCGGTGGATGGCCAGGGTGTGGGTCACAACCCGGTCCATGAAGCCGCGGTCGTGGGTGATGAGCATCAGCTCGCCCGGCCAGGCATTGAGGAACCGCTCCAGCCAGCGGATGGAGGTGATGTCCAAGTAATTGTTCGGCTCGTCCAGCAGGAGCATGTCGAAATCGGCCAGCAGGACCTTCGTCAGGTTGAGACGGACCTGGAATCCGCCCGATAGCTCCCAGGGAGACTTGGACAGATCGGCCGCGGAGAAGCCCAGGCCGGCCAGGATCTTCTCCACCCGCCACATCTGGTCGCGGGCCTCGGAGCGCAGCCCCCGGGCCGCTTCTCCCAGCACGGTCGGATCGGCGAAGTCAAGCTGCTGCTCGACGTAGCCGACTCGGTAGTTGCGCGGCACGGAGACCGTGCCCTCGTCGGCCTCCTCCCGCCCGGCCAGGATTCTAAACAGCGTCGTCTTGCCGTGGCCGTTGCGGCCGACGACTCCGACCCGCTCCCGGCGGTTGACCTTGAAGCCGATGCCCTCGAACAGGACCTGTTTGCCGTAGCGCTTGCCGAGGTTGTCGACTTGGATCATGGCCGTTACGCGCCTAACCCGCTCAGGCTTCCGGAAGGTGCCGGCGCAGGCCGGGGATGGCCTTGATCAGCTCCATAGCCCACAGGGGGAAGGAGGATATGGCGATGAGGACGGCGACATCGAGGAGACCGAGGGGCACGACCTTGAAGATCTTCTGGGCGAAAGGAAGGTAGATGATCCCGAACTGCAGGATCAGGGACAAGCCGCTGGCCAGGAGCAGCTTGGGGTTGCTGAACAGGCCCAGCTTGAAGAGCGAGGTCCGCTGGCAGCGGCAGTTGAAAGCATGGAACAGCTGAGCTGCGGCCAGGGCGATCAGGGCGGCGGTGCGGGCCCGATCGATGCCCTCCTTCTCGACGAAGAAGACGAAGGCGAAGGCCAGCAGGCTGCAGAGGGCGATGAAGGCTCCCTGGGCCAGGATGAGCAGGCCGCGGGAGCGATCGACGATCGGCTCATCGGCCCTCCGCGGCGGCCGCCGCATGATGTCGCGGTCGACCGGCTCCATACCCAGGGCCAGGGCCGGCAGCCCGTCCGTGATCAGATTAACCCACAGGATCTGGATGGGCAGTAGCGGCACGGCCCAGCCCAGCAGCGAAGCCGTGAACATGACCAGGATCTCGCCGGCGTTGCAGGACAAGAGGTAGTGGATGGACTTCTTGATGTTGTCGTAGATCCCGCGGCCTTCCTCGACCGCGGCCACGATCGAAGCGAAGTTGTCGTCGGTGATGATCATATCCGAGACTTCCTTCGTCACGTCCGTGCCGGTCAGGCCCATGGCCACGCCGATGTCGGCTTCCTTGACGGCCGGGGCGTCGTTGACCCCGTCTCCGGTCATGGCCACGATGGCGCCCTTCTTGCGCCAGGCTCGGACGACCCGCAGCTTGTGCTCCGGGGCGACCCGGGCGTAAACCCGGGCATGGTCCACCCGCCGCTCGAACTCGGACTCCTCCAGCGCGTCCAACTCCTCGCCGGTCAGAGCCAGGGTGTCAGGATCGGCCATGCCCAGCTCGCGGCCGACCGCTACCGCGGTGGCCTTATGGTCGCCGGTGATCATGACCGTGACGATGCCCGAGGCCCGGCACTTGGCCACGGCCTCCTTGGCCTCCTCGCGCGGCGGATCGATCATCGCCAGAAGGCCCAGGAAGGTCAGCTCCGACTCGACGGAATCCGCCGCCGCGGCGTCCGGCGGCTCGGCGAAACGCCTCCGAGCCACGGCCAGGACCCGCAGGGCTTGTTCCGACAAGGCCGTATTGGCCTTCAGGATCTCAGCCGCATCGGCTTTGCCGAAGGGGCGTTCGCGTCCGTTTTCCAGAATCAGCCGGCAGCGCTCCATCAGGATATCGGGGGCGCCTTTGACGTAGGCGGTCGTCCCTTCTCCCGTTCGCCGCAGGATGGTCATCCGCTTGCGCTCGGAATCGAAGGGGATCTCGTCCAGGAACGGCTCGGCCGCCTCCAGGGCCTCCTTGCCCAAGCCGGCCTTGGCGGCGCATGTCAGGAGCGCCCCCTCGGTCGGATCACCCACAATGCTCCAGCGACCCGCGGTTTCGGCCAGGGAAGCCCCATTGCAGAGCACGGCGGCCCGCAGGGCTTCCTGTAGGTCCTTTTCGCCGGCCGGATCGACCGGGCTTCCCTCGACCAGGATTTGGCCCTTGGGTTCGTACCCCGCCCCGGTCACCTGGTACATCCCCCGGGCCGTGACCACAGCCCGGACGGTCATCTCGTTTTTGGTCAGCGTCCCGGTCTTGTCCGAGCAGATGACCGTGGCGCAGCCGAGCGTCTCCACGGCCGGCAGCTTGCGGATCAGGCAGTTTCTCTTGACCATCCGCTGCACGCCCATGGCCAGAGCGATGGTCACGACGGCCGGAAGGCCTTCGGGGATGGCGGCCACGGCCAGGCTGACCGAGGTCAGGAACAGGTCCACAACCTGGCCGCCTCTCAGCAGCCCCATCAGGAAAACCAGACCGACCAGGACGAAGCAGGCCACGATGATGAACTTGCCGAACTGCTCCAGCCGCTTCTGCAGGGGGGTCGTCTCGCGGCCGATGCCCTGGATCATGCCGGCGATCTTGCCCAGCTCGGTCCGCATGCCCGTCTCGACCACGACCGCCCGGGCCTTGCCGGCCACCGCCGAAGTGCCCATGAAAACCAGGTTGGCCCGGTCGCCCAGCGGGACATCATCCCGGTCCAAGGCCGCCAACGACTTGAGAACCGGGGTGGATTCGCCGGTCAGCCCCGCCTCCTGGACGGCAAAGTTGGCCGTATGGCCGATAATCCGGGCATCGGCCGGTATGTTGTCGCCGGCCTCCAGCTCGACGAGGTCGCCGGGGACGAGGTCGCCGGCCGGCAGGTGGATATGGGTCCCACCGCGGACGGCCCGGGCCATGGGGGCGGCCATGCGACGCAGGGCCTGCAGGGAGCGTTCGGCCCGATGCTCCTGGATGAAGCCCAGGATGGCATTGAGGACGACGATGGCGATGATGGCGATGGCGTCCACCCACTCCTTGAGGAAGCCGGAGACAAGAGCGGCGGCTATAAGGACCCAGATCATGAAATCCGCGAACTGCTCGAAGAAGATCCCGACCGCGGTCCTCCCCTTGCCTTCCTGCAGCCTGTTGGGCCCCGTCGCGGCCAGGCGCCGGGCGGCTTCTTCGGCCGCCAGGCCCGCCGCCGGGTCCGTGGCCAATTGGGCAGCCAGAGCTTCCTGGGTCAGTCGCCACCACTTGATCATTTCGTTGCCTCACCGAAGGGATGCTCCCGATCGGCGACCGGGAGCGCTCCATTATACTTGATCCTTTGCTTTTTTTCCCGGACCGCGTATAATAGCGCTTCTTCACGGGGAGTAGCGCAGCCTGGTAGCGCACAGCGTTCGGGACGCTGGGGCCGTGGGTTCGAATCCCACCTCCCCGATCACCTTCCTCCCGTGTGGGTCGGAGTCTTGACTTCGGGCCGCGGCGAGGACGACAATCGGCCCGCCCATGACCCCGCCCATCCCCGATCGTCCGCCCGGACGCATCCACACCTTCGACGCCCTGCGCTATCCGAACTACCGGCTATGGTTTTGGGGCCAGCTGGTCTCGGTCTTCGGCACCTGGATGCAGCATACGGCCCAAGGCTTCCTGATCTTCGAGCTGACACGTTCGCCGGCCTTCCTGGGCTATGTCGGCTTCGCGGCCGGCTTGCCGGCCTGGATGTTCATGCTCTATGCCGGCTTGGTGGCCGACCGCATGCCCCGGCGGCGCCTGCTCATCTTGACCCAGTCCGCGATGCTTGTCCTGGCCTTCCTCTCCGCCGCCCTGGTCTTCTCCGCCGCGGTCCGTCCCTGGCACATCCTGGTCCTGGCCTTCGGCTTCGGCGCCGCCAATGCCTTCGACGCCCCGGCCCGCCAGGCCTTCGTCCATGAGCTGGTCGGGCCCGAGGACCTGACCAACGCCATCGCCCTCAACTCGGCCATGTTCAACACCTCGGCCGCGGTCGGTCCGGCCGTCGGCGGCATCACTTACGCCCTGTTCGGACCGGCCTGGTGCTTTGTCATCAACGGACTGTCCTTTCTCGCGGTGATCGGAGCCCTGGCGGCCATGAAGCTGGCGCCCCTCGTCCCGCCGCCGCGGAGCGTCTCCCGCCTGGCCGATGTGAAGGAAGGCTTGAGCTATGTTCGACGCCACGACCTGATCAGCACGCTCATTCTGTCGATTATAGTCATCAGCCTGTTCGGAAACTCCTTCATCACCATCCTGCCGGCCTGGGCCGTCAAGATCCTGGGGGGAGGAGCGGCCGTCAACGGCTTCCTGACTGCGGCCCGCGGGCTGGGGGCCTTGGCCGCGGCCCTGTTCATCGCTTCGCTGGGGGGCTTCCATTTCCGCGGCCGCCTTCTCGTGCTGGGGGCCCTGACTTTTCCCGTCCTGCTGATATTGTTCGCCCTGGCCCGCACGACGCTGCTGGCCTACCTGACCATCTTCGCCTCGGGCTTCGCCCTCATTCTGGTCTACAACCTGGCCAACGCTGCGGTCCAGAGCCTGGCTGCGCCCCATCTCCGCGGCCGGGTCATGGCCATCTATTCCATGGCCTTCTTCGGTTTCATGCCGCTCGGGTCGTTCCTGATCGGCCAGCTGGCCGCCCACTTGGGCGAGCGGGCCGCCCTGATCGCCTGCTCGTCGGTGGTGCTGATCTACATGCTCGGCATGACGCTGGCCCGGCCCTCGGTGCGCCGGTTGGCCTAGATCGCCTCGACCTCGAATCCCTCCGCGTACGGTTCGGCCAGGCCGGCCGCCCGGGCCGTATCGCGGTTGACCCGCAGGATCCGCTCGTCCAGGCCGTGGCCGCGCTGATGGAGGCATCGTTCCTGTTGCGAGCGGTGGAAACGGAGCATCTCGGCCTTCCAGGCCGCTTCTCTCTCGCCGAAGGGAACGACCAAGTCCAGCCGCATCCCAATCGTCTTGGGATCGCGGAAGTACCAAGCCCGCGGCGGGCGGGGCATCTCGGCGGCAGCCGCCTCCCACCATTCCGCGACCAAGCGATGGTCGGGGTTGGTATCATGGCCGTGCGGCAGGATGACGAGATCGAAGCGCTCCCCTTCCAAGAACCGCCGGACCGCAGCCCGCCCGGCTCCCTGATCGGACAGATATCCGCCGGCGCTGGTCGGAAGGCGCTCAAAGACATAAAGTCCGGCCTGCAGGCCGAAGAAGTCCAGGCTTCGCCTCTGCTCCTCCTCACGCATGGCCGCCTTAGCCTCGTCGGTCGGCGGGTCGACGAAGCCGTCCTCCACGCCGTTGGCGCTGGAGCTCAGGACGGCCAGCCGCAGCCTCCCTCCGGCCCGGTCCAAACGGCGCGCCAAGACCGCGACCTCGTCGAAATCGTCGGGGTGGGGGGCCAGCACCAGGACCGACTGGCCGCGCGGGGCATTCCCTTCCGTCAGGCGGCGCGGGCCGGGGCCGTCGGGAAGCTCCAGACCGGCCGGGCCGTTCACGACAGTTCGATCCTGCGGTACTCGTTCGTACCGAGCCCGATGGCCTGTCCGTGACTCAGCTGAAAGGACCAGTCGATGTCGTAGCCGCGGCGGAAGGGATCGGCTCCGGCCCGTTCCAGGACCAGGTCGGCCGAAGCCCGGTCGACGGCCACCGGGTCGGTCGAGCCGCAGATGCCGATGTCCTCGACGATACCGGCTTGGCTTCGGGCCATGCAGTCGCAGTCCTTGCTGATCTGAAGCAGGAAGCTGAGGCAGGCCAGCTTGGGGCCGAAGTGCTTCTTGACCAGGAGGGCGTACTCGGCCACTTTCTCCTGGATCCGCCGAATGTCCCCGTCCCAGCGGACCTTGATGGCGCCGTGTTTGCAGACGACCAGGCACTCGCCGCAGCCGACGCAGCGGGCGTCGTCGATGCAGGCCCGGCCTTCGACCCGGGAAATGGCGGCGTGGGCGCAATGCTCGTAGCACAAGCCGCAATCAAGGCAAGCCTTGGTCTGAACCCGGGGGTGGGCCACGGAATGCTGGTCCAGCTTTCCGGCCCGCGAGGCGCAGCCCATGCCCAGGTTCTTGATGGCCGCCCCGATCCCGGTCTGAACATGACCGGTCACATGGGTGAGGGCCAGCATGGCGTCGGCTCCCAGGATGCCCGAAGCCAGCCGGGCGGAAGCGACCCGGCCCGCTTCTCCTTGGACTTCCCGCCTGTCGTTGCCGATCAAGCCGTCGGCGATGATCACCGGAACGTCCAGGATGTCCGGCCGGAAGCCGTGCGCCCAGGCCAGTCGGATGTGCTCGACGGAGTTCGATCTGGAACCGACATAGAGGGTGTTGGTGTCGGTCAGGAAAAGACGGGGCGCGGCCGCCCGAACATCCTCGACCACTCCGGCGAGCCAGGCCGGCTTGATGTGGCCGGTGTTGCCCTTTTCGCCGAAGTGGATCTTCAGGGCGGCAAAGTCCTCGGCCTCGAGACGGGCGGCAAAGCCCGTGGCCTGCAGCACGGCCCGGGCTTTTTCGGCCAGGACGGAGGGCCCGTCCTCGCAGCGGGCGGCGGCGAAATAGACCCTGCTCTTCATGCTCCGCCCTCCGGCGTCGGCCCGGCCAGCGCCTCCCTTGCGGCCCGCGGGGATGCTCCTGTGTCGCAGCGCCGGCCGATCTCGGCCCAGGCCGCCTCCAGGGCCTCGAAGGCGAAGACCAGCTGGTCGCCGGTCAGGTTGCCCATGTGGCCCATGCGGAAGACGCGGCCGGCGGTCGCGGCAAGGCCGCCCGCGACTTGGACGCCGTGGCGCAGGTAGGCGGCCCGGAAGGCGGCGTCATCCAGGCCCGCGGGATATCGGACCACGGAGAGCGTATCGGCCCGGCAGGAGCCCTCGGTCAGCAGATCCAGCCCCAGAGCCGCCAGTCCGGCCCTGGCCGCCCGGCCCAGCCGGGCTTGCCGCAGGAAGCGGGCCTCCATCCCCTCCTCCATCATCATCCGGGTGGCCTCGGCCAAGGCCCGGTGCTCGTTGACGCAGGGTGTGGAGAAATAGCGGCTGGGATTGTCCATGACGGGGAGCCAGCGCAGCACGTCCGCGTAATAGGCCTTGATGCCGCCGAGCGATCGCCGCCGCTCCATGGCCGCCGGTGAGAAGACGTCGATGGCCAGCCCCGGCGGGGCGCCGAGGCATTTCTGGGCCCCTGTCAGGACGACGTCGAGGCCCCAATCGTCCATGCGCTCTTCGATCCCGCCGGTGGCGCAGACGCCGTCCAGGACGAACAGAGCTCCCGCCGCCCGGGCCGCCGCGGCGTAATCCCTCACCGGAGCGCAGCCGCCGGAGCCCGTGTCCACATGGGTGGCCGCGACCAGATCAAAGGGCCGGGCGGCCAGCCGGCGGGACACTTCGTCCGGAGCAACGACCGAGCCCCACGGGCTTTGGACCAGCTCGTGCTCCAGACCAAAGGCGCAGGCGATCTCGGCCATGCGGTCGCCGAAGTAGCCCTGGGACAGGATCAAGATCCGGCCGTCGGGGCGGGCCAGGTTGAGCAGGGCGACCTCCATGGCCAAGGTCCCCGCCCCGGCCATGATGAACGGGTGCCCTTCGCGGGTGAAGACGATTCGCTTGAGGTTATCCAGGGCCAGCCTGGTCTCTTCGGCCAGGATCCCGGAGACATGGGAAACGGTCGGGCGGGCCAGGGCTTCCAGGATGCGCGGCACGACGGGGCTCGGTCCGGGGATGAGCAGCAGCGGATCCATGAGTCTCTCCTTAGAGCGGGCCGGGAGCCCGCTTGACGCCGGGGCCGCTATTCTATCCGATCGCTTTCAAATCCCGCAAGACCGTCTGCGACTGCCTTGCACGCCTGAATCCTTTTGAGTATAATCCGGCCGAAGTCCAAAACATTTTTGGGAGGGAGGTCCTCATGGGCAAGTTCCTGGCTATCGTCGGCGGCTTGGCCGCCATCGTCGGAGGCATCCTGCTCGTCGTCCTGCTGCCCGGCTGGCGGGCCCCGTTCATCGGCTTGGTCAAGGGCTGAATTCCCCCGATCCTCGTGTTCGGCGGTCTGATCGCCCTCATCGCCGGCGTCAGCAGCATCAAGGACGCCGCCCGGACCAAGAAGCTCGAAGAGGAAGCCAAGGACGAAAAGCCCGAAGCGAAGGCCTGAGCCTTCGGACGCGTGTGTCCTCGCTCGGCTTCGGTCTGCTGTCGTTCTTTCTGACGGTCTATGCGGCCGTTCCGCGGACGATCGAGCGGGCCTTCCTCGAGAATGACGCCGGCCGCCTGGCTGCGCTTTTTTCCGTCGAGTCCCCGCTGCTGATCTCCCTTCCGGCGCCGCTGTCCTTTTCCGACCTGGTCGCCCGCGAGCAGGCCGCCCTGGTCTTCGAGCGCATCTTCCGCAGCTATCCGACGCTCGAGTTCTTTCCCGAGTCGGGCGGCGTTCCGGCCTTCGACCGGGGCGGCTTCATCATCAAGGCCCGCTGGTCCTTCAGCCATCGGGCCACCGGCGATCAGAAGCCTCTCAGGGTCTTCCTCCGTCTCAAGCCTGAGCGGCGGATGGGTCGCAAGAAGCCGCTGTGGGCCATCGTTGAGATCAGGGCGGAGGGGGTTTGACCGCCTCTGCCGCTCCCACCGGCCTCCGCCGGACCCGTCTCCGGGCCGCCGCTGGTCTGGCCGCCGCCGCCGTCCTGCTGGCCTGTGCCTCCGCTCTTCTGGAGCCTTTCTCTTCCGTCCAGCCTTCGCCGCAGGCCCTGGAGCGGCTGCGTCGGACAGCCGTCCGGATCAAGGCCGATTTCCAATCGCTTCTTGACGGCCAGGGCGCGCGCCTGTCCCGCTTGACCGCTCATCCGTGGCCGGATGATCCGACGGCACGGTTCGGCCTCCTGCGGGACGCCGCGGGAGATCCGCAGATTGAGGGGGCGGCCCTGACAGGTCCGGAGGGCGACCTTCTCCTGTGGCTGGGACATGCCTTCGACGTCGGGGACATTGTTTCGGCGGCGCCTCCCGCCGCGGCTCCCGTCTCCGGACGACCGATCATCCGGCTGGTCCGCGCCAAGAGCTCCTCCTACCTTGTTCAGGCAGCCCGCGTCGATCGCGGCTTCGCCGTCGTCTTCCGCCTCCTGGCCTTCAGTCCGGAGTTCAAATCGCGCTTCCTGGCCGAATACCAGTTCCTCCCGGCCCGGCTGCGCTCCGGCGGCCGCATCGAGTACATCGACTTCCGCGACGATGCGTCCCGCTATGAAGACCTCTTCCGCCGCGGCGGCGACGAGTTCATCGGACGGCCCGGCCTGGAGGGGCGCATTCAGTCGCTCTTCTTCCCTCTCCGCGATCCGGGAGGGCGCATGGCCGCCACGGTCAACATCCGCTCGAAGGCCCCGGCGGCCGTGCTGCGATCACGCATCGAAGCGCTTTGGCTGGCCGCTCTCATTCTCGCCTTTCTGGCCCTGTCCTTAATCCTTTGGGACGTCTTGGCCTCGGGCCGCCGGCCGCTTGCAGCCGCGCTGACCCTGACCGGCCTGCGACTGGCCCTTTTGCCCTTGGGACGCCTTTCCGTCTTCGAAGGTTCCGCCGCATTCTCGCCGGCCGGCGCGGGCTTCCGATCCATCCTCGGCCTGACCGGCTCGCCCTTCGATATCTTCGCCACCTCGGTCTGGCTGGCCGCGCTTCTGGCCCTAGCCGCTCGGATCGCCGCCGCGCGCCCGGATT
>DFYJ01000123.1 GCA_002383325.1 Candidatus Aminicenantes bacterium UBA4085 | reverse complement strand
GCCAGAAAGCCCGCCGCCGCGGCGCCGGCGATGATGAAAAGGCCGGCGCCGTACAAACGCCGGTAGTCCCGTCCGGCATAGGCCCGCATCTCCAAGGCCGAGGCCAGGGAGCGGATGAGGAAGAATCCGGCTGCGGCCAGAGCCAAGGCGGCCGGGATTCGCCGCAGGAAGATCACCGCCAGGATCAGCCCGCCCGCCCAAGCCGCGACCCCGATGGGGAGCGCGGCGACGGCCAGCCGCCGCTCGAAGGAATCGCCCAGGGCCCGAAGAAGGGGCCGGTCCAGCCGCTTGAGATCAAAATAAAAAAGCTGCGTCCAGTCGAATCCGGCCCGGATAAGCGGCGCGGCGGCCAGAACCAGGGCTGAGACCGACGAGATTCCGCGGCGTCCTGCGGCCAGGAGGGCCAGCAAGAATACGCCGTCCGTCCGCATCAGGGCGTAGGCCAAGCCCGAGTCCCAACCCTCGATCTTTCGGGGGGCCGGTCCGCGCCGGTCGGCGCGGCGGGGGAGGGCCATGCGCGGCTTGATGTCCAGATGGCGGTAGGCTCTCGCCGTGAAACCGAAGGAAAGAAGCGAGGAGGCTGAGGCCGAGAGAATCGAGGCTGTCGGCAGAGCCCAAGCGTCGATGAGAGGCCAAAGGGCGAGGCCGCCGCCGAAGGCGAGAACCTCCAGCCCCGCCAGGGACCAAAACGGCCGGTAGACGCGGCGTACGGCATAGACGCCGGAATGATAGCAGCGCAGGACGATGTCCACGGCCAAGCGCCCGAGAATGGCCAGCAGGAAGAGATCGGAAGGGCTTACCGCGCCCTTCGTCAAGAGCTTCATGACCGGCCAGGCCGCGCCCGCGGCAGCGGCCGGAAGGGCCCAGCGGACGGAGCGGCCCAAAGCGCTTTCGATGCGGGCTTCGGCCCGGCGCGGCTTGCCGGCCGCGAAAGACTCCCGGACGCTCTCCCGCAAAGGCTCCAGAGCGCCCCACCAGAAGGACGTGACCAGGGCCGCGGCCGCCTCCGCGGCCAGGATCAGGCCGAAGTCGCGCGTCGAGAAGAGGCGGAAGGCCAGCAGGATGCGGACGGCGTGCAGGCCGGCCGAAAGAACCGTCCGGCCGGCGAAAAAGCGGAGGCGGTGCAGGGCGTAGCGGCCGAAGCGGCCCCCCAGGAGCGCTTCTTCCAGGCCAGGGGAGCGGTCGGCCCGCCGGGCGGCGCGGCGCAGCCAGGCGCGGACGGCCTCCATCAGCCGCGCCTCCGGCCGAGATTGCGTTCGTGGAGAAGCGAGCCCAGACCCCAGTCGCGCCTGAGGCGGGCATAGGGTACGGCCCTGAAGGCCCTCGGCCCGGCGATCCCTGTGGCCGCCCGCAGGGCCAGGAGGGCGATCCGGTAATCGAGCTGACGGAGCTGGGGCCGATGGGTCGCCAGGCGGCGCAGGATGTCCGTGGAGCGCTGCCGCAGGGGAGCCGGCTCCGGCCGCAAGGCCCGGTTGAGGACGGCGCAAACGGCCCGGCCCCTTTCGTCGATCGAGACGGAGGCCGCGGCCTTGGCCGTCCGCTCCGCCCGATCGGCCAGGTCGCGAAGCAGCGAACGGGCCGCCTCGCGGCCCAGGGCTATGGTCCCGTCGGCATGCACATCCGTGCCCAGGAAAGCGGCCGAAGCGCTGCCGGTGAAGCCGTCCGGCTCCGGGCTCGGCCGGGCGGCCTGGTTGAGGAAGATATCCCGGCTCTTTTCCTTCTTGAGCCGCAGGCCGAGGCGGGCTATCTCCCGCTCGATGGCCTGGTCCGCTTCGCGGGCCCGGACCGGGTCCGGGTGGGCGAACAGGATGTCGTCCGAGTACCGGGCGTAGAAGCCGCCCGGGACGGACTCCAGCCGGCGGTCGAGGCCGTGCAAGTAGAGGTTGAACAAGACGCAGGAGATGGGCTGCCCCGTCGGAACGCCCCGCAGGAGACGGCCCAGCCCGCCTCCCGGCCACAGGACCTGCGGCCGGACCACTTCACGGAGGATCGCCCAGCCCGGAAGAGCGGGCGCGTCCGAGCCGCCCAGGATACCGGCCAGCATCGGCCAAATCGGCGAGTCGGGCCCGACCGGGATGGAATCCGTGTAGGAGTCGATGTCCCTGTGGATGACGCGCAGTCCGCGCGTCTTCGGGTCGGGATGCTCCCGGCGATGGCGGCGGACATAGGCCGCGAATCCGGCCGCGGCATCGGCCCATGACACGCCCTTGCGGTAGGAGAAAAGGCGGTCCGAAAGCAGCGGCCGAGTCGCCTCCTCGACGATCTGGGCCGCGACGCCGTGGATGATGCGGTCGGTCAGCCGGAAGTCGAAGACCTCCCGCTCCTTGCCGTCGACACGAATGCGGCGAATGCGGCCCGGCTCGAAGGCATAGCCGCCGGCCGCCGCGGCCCGGGCCAGACGGCGGGCGATCCCGCGCTGGCCGTCGAAGAGCGCGTCCAGTCCCACGCCGTCCTGGCGCAGAGCGCGGCGGGCCGGGCTGAATAGGGTTTGATCGAAAAGGCGCTCGATCTGCCGGCGGTAGCGGCGGGGATCGGCGAGGGCGCGTTGCAGGTCCATCGGGACGACAAAGGGGGACGGGAGCCGAGCCGGGATCCGGCGTGTCGTTGAGCTTTCGTCTTGCGGCCAGGGGTCGGGTTTGCGCCCGGCTGGGGCGGGGTCCCCCTTCCCGGGACCGTCTTTCCTCGGCGCCGGCAAGACCGCAATCTCTGCCGCCGCCACGATCGCCGCGGCCGAAGCCGCGGGGGCCGCCGGATCCCGGCCCGGCCTCCGTCCGCGGCCATTGTCGGCCATGCCGCCCCGCTTGTCAAACTTTCGTCCGGGCCGTCTCCTCAGCCCGACGCCGAGCTTCCTTCGGTGACCCCCCGGAAAGTCCCGGCCTGTGCTCAGCCAAGGAATGCGCCCGTGCGATGTCTAAGTTGAAAGGGAATCCCGGAGCCGTGCCGCCGCAGCTCGCGAAGAACGCCTGGATTGGAGATGAGCCCATGCCGATCAGATTCCGTCATGGCTTGATCGTCGCGGCTTCCATCCTAGTCTTTGTCACGGCCGCCGCCCCGCAGGTCGTCTATCGCCTCGGCGGGAGGATCGTGCCGGGCCCCCTGCCGCCCGATCCCTCCGCGGCGCTTCCCGCCTTGGACACGCGCCTGGACGTCGTCTATAGCCTGCCCGACGGCGCGGCCCTCAAGCTCGACTTCGCCAAGCCCGTTCTCTGCCGGGAGCAGCGCGTTCCCCTTGCCGTCTACATCCATGGCGGCGGCTGGAAAACCGGCAGTAAGGCCGGCGGACTGTACCGCCAGGACGCCAGGCTGTTCTACCAGTTGGGCTTTGCGGTGGCGTCCCTCGACTATCGCTTATCACCCGAATACCATTTTCCCGCCCAGATCTGGGACTGCAAGCAGGCCATGCGGTTCCTGCGCTCCCATGCGGATGCACTGGGCATCGATCCCGATCGCATCGCGGTCTTCGGGGGATCGGCCGGAGGCCATTTGGTAGCGCTGCTGGGCACTTCGGGCGACGAGGCGGGGCTGGAGGGCCCGGGCCTGGAGGGCGTCTCCAGCCGGGTGCAGGCGGTGGTCGACTTCTTCGGCCCCGCGGATCTGAGAATCATGGCCGGCGGCGTGAACCAAGCCGGTATCCAGACCCTGGCCGATTTCCTGGGCTGCGATCCCCGGATCTGCCTGGAAACGGCCGCAACCGCCTCGCCCGTTACCCACGTCAGTCCCGACGATCCGCCGATCATGATGATCCACGGCGATAGGGATGTCGTCGTTCCCTACAGTCAATCCGAGATCCTGGCCGAGGCTCTCCGCCTGGCCGGAAACGACGGTGCCCTGATCAAAGTTCTCAACGCCGGCCACGGCTTTGCGCCGACTCCGTCCGGCGCGGTTATTGCTCCCAGCGCGGAGGAGATCGTGCTCCTGACCGTGCGGCACATCGGCCGGGCCCTGGAGCCGGGCCTGCTCGGCGATCTGGATATGGACGGGGCGGTGGATGCCGCCGACTGGCTGAGGCTTGTGCGGTGCGCGGGCATGGCGGGGGTGGGGCCGGGAGCCGCGCCGGCGCCGGTCGGATGGAATCCGTTGGCCGATCTCGTCCCGAACGGCAGAATCGACGTCGACGACCTGGTCCGATTCCTCAGTCTGCGCTGATTTCGCGCCTTCCAGGCCTCGAATTCCCTCCCGAGCGGGGCTATAATGCCTGCTGGAGGGAGCCATGAGCCCAACCAAGCCGAAGCCGGAGGAGATCGCCGCCGAAATCGTCGCCCGCCTGGAAAAGGGCGCGGACGCGGTCCGGGCGGCGGGCGCGCGCCGCTACTTTCGCGAGCAAGTCGAATTCTACGGCTTGACGACGGCCGACATGAGAGCTTTAGCCCAGGATATCGCGGGCCGCGTCCGCCCGGCCTGGTCGCTGGACGATGCCCTGGCCCTGGCCGAGATCCTCCTGCCGAAGAAGACATATGAGGCCAAGGCGGCCGCCATCGTGCTCCTTCTGACGTACAAGAGGGATTTCACGGCCGCCGTGGCCCGCCGGATCAAAGCCTGGCTGGCCAAGGACTACTGCGACAATTGGGCCGCGGTGGACATCCTCTGCCCGGAGGCCCTGGGCTGGCTGATCGAGAAGCAGCCGACGCTGGCCGATGAGATCTACGGGTGGACGGGCCACCGCAACCGCTGGGTCCGGCGCGGCTCCATCGTGGCTTTCGTCACCCTGGCCCGGCACGGGAAGTTCCTCGATCAGGCCTACCGGACGGCCGAGGCGATGTTCGGGACGGAGGACGACCTCCTCCAGAAGGCCACCGGCTGGATGCTGAGGGAGGCGGGCAAGAAGGACATGCACCGCCTGAGAAGCTTCCTGCTGCGGCACGGCCCGGCGATCCCCCGGACCACGCTCCGATATGCCATCGAGCGATTTCCGGTCGAAGAGCGCAGGAAGCTTCTCCTGGCGACCAAGTCCAAGGCCAAGCCCGGAGCCAAGCGCTGAGGGGAGAGGGAAGGAATCATGTGCGACACCTTCGTGGCCCTAGGCGGGGCGACATCGGACGGATCCGTCCTGTTCGCCAAGAACTCCGACCGCGAGCCGAATGAGGCCCACCTCGTTCAGCAGGTCCCTCATTCGAACCACGCTCCCGGCTCCTCAGTCCGCATGACCTATATCGGGATCCCCCAAGTGGAGGAGACATTCGCCGTCCTGCTGGCCAAGCCCTTCTGGATCTGGGGGGCCGAAATGGGGGCCAACGAGCACGGTCTGGTCATCGGCAATGAGGCGGTCTTCACCAAAGTCCCCTATGACAAGAAGCCCGGCCTGATCGGCATGGATTTTCTGCGGTTGGCCCTGGAGCGGACCCGCACGGCGCCGGAGGCGCGCGACTTGCTCACGGATCTTCTGGCCCGCTACGGCCAAGGCGGCAACTGCGGCTTCCGTCGCAAGACCTCCTACCACAACAGCTTCCTCATCGCCGACCCGCGGGAAGCCTGGGTCTTGGAGACCGCCGGCCGGGAATGGGCTGCGGTGAGGGTCCGGGATATCCGATCGATCTCCAACGGGCTGACGATCGGGAGCGAGTACGATCTGGCATCGCCCGGCCTCATCCAGACGGCCCGCAAGGAGGGCTGGACCAAGAAGGGCCGGACCTTCAATTTCGCCCGCGACTACTCGGACTTCCTCTTCACCCGCTTCAGTCGCTGCGGTGAGCGCTGCCGCAGGACGGAGGATATCCTGCGGGCGGAGAAAGGCCGGATCGAAGCCGCGACGATGATGAAGGCGCTCCGCGATCACGGGTCGGAAGCCGGGCCCGACTGGTCGCCGGCCCGGGGCCTGGCCGGCTTCACCGTCTGCGCCCATGCCGGATGGGGACCCGTCCGGACGACCGGAACGACGGGTTCGATGGTCTCCATCCTAAGGGAAGAGGACCAAGTCCACTTCCTGACCGGGACCGCGGCTCCCTGCACGAGCCTGTTCAAGCCCTTTTGGCTCGGCGGGAAGAATGCGGCGGAAGAGCCCGCCCCGACGGGATCCTACGATGGAGCGACCCTTTTCTGGAGGCATGAGCGCATTCATCGAGCCATGCTGCGCGACTATCCGGCGCTGTCGGTTGTGGGACGGGATGAGAGAATGGCCCTGGAGCGCGATTTCATTTCGCGGGCCCTGGCCGGCCCGCAGCACAAGCGGGACGAGCTGACGGCCCGCTGCTTCGCCGAGGCGGAGGCCTTCGAAGCCCGCAGCCTTGAAGCGGTCTTGGCCGCTGCGCCCGGCCGATATCCGGGCGCGCTCTATGCTTCCGCATGGAAGGGCTTCGACCGTAAGGCCGGGATGCCGCGAGCCTGAATCCGCGCCGGCCGGCGATTTTGACCGGGCCCGGACGTCCCGTATAATGGGGGAGCATTCCACTCTGAAAGGCTGAATCTCATGACCGACAAGATCAAGGTGTCCTGTCTCCAGTGCGGAGCCACCAACGCCTATCCCACCGAAGCCGGCCGCCGGGCTGTTGTTTGCGGGCGATGCAAGACGCCCCTGCCCGCCCCCGGCCTAGTCGTCGAACCGACGCCTGAGCAGGCCGTGGCCCTCATCCAGGCAGCCCAGCTGCCCCTGTTGATCGATTTCTCCTCGCCCACCTGCATGCCCTGTCACATGATGGCCCCGATCCTGGAGAGCCTGGCCAGGCGGCGGGCCGGAAGCCTCATGGTCCTCAAGATCGAGACGGAGAGCCACCGCGAGCTCGCGGCGGCCTTCAAGATCCAGGCCGTGCCGACGTTCGTGGTCATGAAGGGCGGATTCGAGAT
>DFYJ01000109.1 GCA_002383325.1 Candidatus Aminicenantes bacterium UBA4085 | reverse complement strand
GGCGGGCCGACGCGGCCGAGAAGGAGCTGATGGAGTGGCGCATCTTTCGCCTGCTCAAGGAGCGGCTGGGGGAGGAGCTCCGCGGCGTGGTGGCTGATATCGGCAAGGCCGGGCTGATCGTGGCCTTGGAGGAGTACCTGGTCGAGGGGACCATCGCCTTCGCCGACCTGGGCGGGGAATATTTCGCCAGGCGGTCGCCGGGGGTGTTGGCGGGCAAGCGCACAGGGCGCAAGTTCGAGCTGGGACAGGAGATCCGGGTCATCGTGGCGGCCGTCGACCCGATGCTCCGCCGCCTGACCCTCGTTCCTGCTTAGAATGGGGGTCAGGTCTTAAGATTCAAGATATCTAGTATATCAGGCCAAAATTCGGCACTTATAACAAAAAACGTCATGGGAAATCTTGAATCTTAAGACCTGACCCCCAATTCTGATAAAATAGAAATGCCAGCCGAAGGAAGCCCACCCCGAAGGATCCCATCCATGCCCGTGCCCGCTAAAAAGAAAGCCCGGCCGTCACCTTCCTCAGCCAAGACGAAAAAGATCCGGAAGAAGCCCGCGGCTTCCCGCGCCGTCCGCCCCTCTCCCATCCGCACGGCCAAGCGGACCGCCTCTCCCTCCCTTCCGCCTCTGCCGCCGCTTCCTCCTCCCCCCCCCGGATCCGAACCCTATCCCGGCGACATGGCCAAGCTCGACGCCCTGGTCCAGACCCAGGGCCTGCGCGGCCTGCACGAAGAAGAAGCCTCCATCCATCTGCCCCTCGGGTCCCCGGATCTCCTGGCCCTGGCCGCGCGCTTGGAGGAGGCCGGCCGCCTTCGCATCCTTTCCTTCCATCCCCTTCATGTGATCGGGAACGGCGCCGTCGATTTCCTGGCCGGCAAGATCATGGTCTACATCGAGGCCTTCCACGCCCACCACCCCAAGGACGCCGGCCTGGACCGCAAGCGCCTGGCCGACCGCTTCGATGTCCCCTCGTCCATCCTCAAGCTGACCCTCAAGAGCCTGGTCCACGACAAGCGCCTCCGCGAGGAGGACGGGCTCTTCGCCGCCGCCTCGTTCCAGCCGATCCTCCCGCCGCGCGAGGAGAAGATGCTGGAAGAGCTGGAGAAGACCTGCTTCGGCGGCGACTTTCGGGCCGTTTCGCTCAACGACGTGAGGGAGCACTTCAACCTGGCCCCCGACCGCCTCGAGGCCATGTTGGCCCGCCTGGTCGAGCGCCGCCGGGTCGTCCAGGGCAAGGAGGGCTTCTACCTCCACGCCCGCTGGCTGGAGGACCTGACCTCCCGCCTTCGCGCCCTGCCGGCCCGGATCGTGACGATTGCCGAGTTCAAGGCCCTGACCGGCCTGAGCCGCAAGTACGCCATCCCGCTCCTGGAGCTTCTGGACGAGATGGGCATTACCCGGAGAAAGGGGTCGCTGCGGGAAATCCTTTGAAGAGCCGCATCGTGGGCAGTGACGACATCACCGCCGTAGCCGTTCGCTTGGCCGCGGCTCTGGCCGGCACTTCCAACCTGAAGGACGGCCTGCGCCTCTGCCTGGCGGCGGCGCTGCAGGCCTCCGGCCTGGATGCCGGCGGCATCTATCTCTACCACCCCGAAGCCAAGAAGCTCATCCTGGCGGTCTACAAAGGCGTGTCGCCCGCCTTCGGGCGCAACCAAAAGGAGCAGAGCCCCGGACTCCCGTATTTCGACAGCGTCATGAAGGGGCGATCGGTCTATTTCCGCGACGGCAAGCCCCTGAAGGACACCAACATCCCGGCGACGAGCGCCGTGCGGCGCGAAGGGATCAGGACCGCGGCCATCATCCCCATTCTGGCCCGCAACCGCGTGGTGGCCTGCCTGAACCTGGCCTCACATACCCAGAGCGGCCTCTCTGCTTCCTCCCGCCGGGCCCTGCAGGCCATCGCCGCCCAGATCGGCCTAGCCTTACTGCGCCTGCGGGCCGAGACGGAGGTCCGCCAGAGCGAGGCGAAGTACCGCCGGCTCTTCAGCGCCGCCGGGAGCGCCATCGTTCTGGCCGACGCCGCGACGGGTTTCATCCAGGACGCCAACGCCACGGCGATCAGGCTCTCCGGCTACAGCCTCCGGGAGCTGCGCGGGATGCACCAGGCGGATTTCCACCCGCCGGGCGAGGCGGCAAAGTACCGGCGCATCTTCAAGGCCCGCCTCATCCGCGGGACGTCCCAGCCGACGATCGGCCTCATCCGCCGCAAGGACGGGCGGGATGTGCCCGTGGAGATCTCTTCCAGCGTGATCCGCTGGAAAGGCCGCCGCATGCTCTTGGGTTTTTTCCGGGACATGACCGAGAGCTTCCGAGCCGGCCGTCGGCAGAACCGGGCCCGCGCCCAGCTGCGCCGCATGGCCTCCCGCCTGGCCGAAACGCAGGAGAACGAGCGGCGACGGATCGCCCGCGAGCTGCACGACGGCGTCGGCCAGGAGATGGCCGCCCTGGCGCTGACCCTGAACAAGTTTCAGGAGGACATGCTGCCGGGCCACGACAAGATCTCTGGAGGGCGGCTGGGCCGATCTATCCGGCAGCTGAGCGACCTGACCGGACGTATCCGGGAGGTCATCGCCGATCTGCGTCCGCCGCTTCTCGACGACTACGGGCTGCCCGCCACCCTGGAGTGGATCGCCGGCGAGTTCACCCGCGACGGCGGGGCGCCGGTGAAGACTTGGATCGACGAGGATGTGCCGCGCCTGCCCTCCCCGGCCGAGATCGCCCTGGTCCGCATCGCCCAGGAGGCCCTGGCCAATATCCGCCGGCACGCCCGGGCCCGGGATGTGATTCTCTCGCTCGAGGCGGAGCGGGCCAAGATCCGGCTCCTCATCAAGGACGACGGCGTCGGCTTCGCCCTGGACAAGGTCCGCCGCGAATCGGCCAAGTCCCACTGGGGGCTATCGATCATGCGGGAGCGGGCCGAGGGCATCGGCGGGCGCTTCCGGATCGTCTCGGCGCCGGGGCAGGGGACCCGGGTCATGGTCGAGGTNNAGGTGCCGCGGTGACCATCTCCGTGTTCCTGGCCGACGACCACCGGATCATGCGCGACGGCCTGCGCAAGCTGATCGAGGCGCGCCCCGACATGCGCGTCGTGGGCGAGTCGGGCGAGGGCCGGGAGACCATCAGCGAGGTCTGCCGGCGGAAGCCCGACGTTGTCCTGCTCGACATCGCCATGCCCGGGCTCAACGGGATCGAGGCGGCCCGCGAAATCCGCCGTCGCTGTCCCGAGGTCGAGGTCGTCATGCTGTCGATGCATTCGACCACCGAGCACATCTACCGGGCCCTGGAGGCGGGGGCCCGCGGCTTTCTGCTCAAGGAATGCGCAGGCTCCGAGGTCATCGAGGCCGTCCGGGCGGCCAAGGCCGGCCGACGCTACTTGAGCGTCAAGATGCCCGAGAGCGAGGTCGAAGCCTATCTGAAAAGGCGCGAGGCGGGCAAGACGGCCAGCCCTCTGGACCGGCTCAGCCCTCGGGAGCGGGAGATCCTCCAGCTGGTGGTCGAGGGCCAGTCCAGCGCGGACATCGCCAAGATCGTCTTCCTGTCCCCTAAGACCGTCGAAACCTACCGCAGCCGCCTGATGAAAAAGCTGGGGGTCGCGGATCTGACGGAACTCATCCGCTATGCCGTGGCCAACGGTTTGACCCCACCCTAAGAGTCAAACTCTCCCGACTTGCCGGTATCCTTTAATAATCGGACAATCATGTCCCAATTGGTGAGGGCTTTCCAGCCTCTTTATCCTCCCCGAACTCCCACTGAGTCGGGGTCTGTCAAAAGAAGAAGGGGTCAGGTCTTGACATTTGACATTTCCCCAAAAAAGTAGCCTTTAGTTGTCAAAATGTCAAAATGTCAAAATGTCAAAATGTCAAGACCTGACCCCTAGTCCATCCACTTAAGGAATGTGACGCCGAAGATCAGGCTGTTGCGGAAAGGGCTCTTCTCCGCCGGCAGGCCGGCCAGATAGGCCACTTTCCTTATCCCGACGAACGGCCGCGTCTCGATCGTCTTGCCGAACGACAGAAAGGCCCGGGCGTGCCCCGCCTGCTGCGCGGAGTTGGCTTCCAGGATGAACTCGGCCCCCGCCTTGGCGCCTCCCCGGCCGAGCCGGGTGTTGGCCCCCAGCTTCAGCCGGGCGTCGTACTTGAACGCAAAGTCGTATCCCAGGGCGGCCTCGAATCTCAGCGGCTTGTCCAGCCGCTCGAACTCGGATTGGTTGCGCAGCAACAGCCCGGTGGCCAGGTGGGAGCGGAAGCGCACGGCCTTGTCCACCGGCATGTCGATGGCGTAGCGCGCGTACCAGGCGGCCCTTATCCCCCCCGGCAGGGTCCGCTCGTACTCGGCCGAGACCGCGTGCAGCATGCGGTCCGGCCAGAACTGGGCGAAGAATCCGTCCCCGCTCAGCAGGGGTGTCTGGAAGTCGATCGCCGCCAGGAAGCGCCTCTTCTCGTCGCTCACCAGTCCGACCCGGTACGTCCCCAGGGCCAGCAGCTTGTGGGCGCCGTAGTAGGGATAGACGCCGGCCGTGGCGTTGAAATCGCTGACGTACCGGCCCAGCGGCCCGTCCGACCGCAGCCGCAGGCCCAGATAAGCGGCGGCCGGGAAGTCGTAATGCCTGGCCGCCCGCAGGAAAATCTCCAGCCCTCCGCCGAGATCAATCGCCAGCGTGCCCTCGTAATAGAACCGCTCGAAATCGACCCACTTGACCTCGCCCGATAAAGAGGCTTCTTCCAGCAGAAACGGCTGGGCGTCCAGGCTGAACGAGGCCAGATGGTCGTAGCCGCGGCTCCCCCCAATGTAAGGCCCGTATCCGGCCCCCAGCGTCAGGCCGTCCATCCGCGCTACGACCCGGGCCATCAGCTCGTTGAGGTTGAGGATGTAGGGATTGGCGACGGAGGACAGGTGGCGGCAGAAGTGATTCAGGACGGCCTCGATGGAAACGGCCCCCGAGACGCGCTTCTCGACCCCGGCCCGGACCCAGTAGTCGATGACCCCTTCCAGGTCGCCGTTCATGCGCTGGAGATAGGAGACATCCAGCTTAAACCGTCCCTCGCCCGCCAGTTTGAAGGGCCAGGAAAAGGAGAAGGTCGGGCGGTAGAAGCGGCGGTCAAGGGAGTCGATGCCCAACTCGGCCCGGACCGCGGCCATGGCCCGCCCCCAGACGTCGCGCGATGTCCCGTCCAGGGGCGTTTGGGCGGAGAGGGGCGAAGCGGCCGCCGGCGCGAGA
>DFYJ01000110.1 GCA_002383325.1 Candidatus Aminicenantes bacterium UBA4085 | reverse complement strand
GCGATCCGGCCGCCGGAATGGAGGCGGAGCCCAACCCGGCCGCCAGCGCGGCGGCGGCCAGGGCGGCGCGGGCGATCGGCCCTCTTGTCATCGACACGGCCTCCTCACGGCCCGCGGGGGCCGGACGAGGATTATGTATGCGATTTCCGCTTCCGGGTCAATCTCCCCGCCCTCTCCCCTCCCCCCGCCGGAGCGGCGGAGCTTTGCTTTACCGGCGGCCTTTGGTCTACAATGCCCCCGGTATGATCGCTTACCTCCAGGGAACCCTCCTCCGCAAAGAACCGCACCAGGCGGTGATCGACTGCCATGGCGTGGGCTATGCGGCCGGGATCCCGCTGTCCACCTTCTTCAAGCTGGGCGAGGAGGGCCAGCCCGCGGAGCTCTTCATCCACACCCACCTGACCGATTCGGCGCTGGCGCTCTACGGTTTCGCCACGCGGGAGGAAAAGGATCTCTTCCTGAAGCTCATCGGCGTCTCCGGCATCGGGCCCAAGCTGGCCCTGGCCGCCCTCTCGGGGATGGAGGCGAACGAGCTGATCGAAGCCGTCCGGACCTCGGACGTCGCCCGTCTCTCCCAAGTCCCCGGCATCGGCAAGAAGACGGCCCTGCGCATCGCCATGGAGCTGGCCGACAAGATGGAGAAGAAAGAGAGCCTGCTGCGGGGCCGGGCCGCGCAGGAGACGGAGGATCTGATCTCCGCCCTGGTCAACCTCGGCTTCCGGCGCAAGGAGATCGAGCGGGCCGTCGAGGAAACCGTGCGGTCGCACCGCGGCGAGGAGGCCGGCTTCGAGAAGCTGCTGCGCGAGTGCCTGAAGAAGCTGGCCAAGCTGTGACCCCATGACCGCCCCCGTCGTCCTCAACCCGGTCCGGACCAAGGAGGATGTTCTCTTCGAGGACAGCCTGCGGCCGCGGAGCTTCGACGAGTTCATCGGCCAGGACACCATCAAGGCCAACCTGAAGATCTTCATCGCCGCGGCCCGCAAGCGCGGCGAGCACCTCGACCACGTCCTGCTCTACGGCCCGCCGGGATTGGGCAAGACGAGCCTGGCCTACCTGCTGGCCAAGGAGCTGGGAGTCGGCATCAAGCCCACCTCGGGCCCGGTCATTGAACGGGCCGGCGACCTCTCGGCCATCCTGTCCAACCTGCAGGCCAAGGAGATCCTGTTCATCGACGAGATCCACCGGCTCCAGCCCGCGGTCGAGGAAATCATGTACTCGGCCATGGAGGACTTCAGTCTGGACATCGTCATCGGCCAGGGACCGGCCGCCCGCAGCCACAAGCTGACCCTGAAGAAGTTCACCCTGATCGGGGCCACGACCCGGGCCGGCCGCATCACGGCGCCGCTCCGCTCCCGCTTCGGCATCATCCACCGCCTGGACTATTACCGGGACGAGGACATCAGGCAGGTGCTGCTGCGCTCGGCCGGGCTGATGAAGATCCGGCTGGAGGAGGAAGGCGCCGAGGCCATCGCCCAGCGCTCGCGCGGAACGCCGCGGGTGGCCAACCGGCTTCTGCGGCGGGTGCGCGACTACGTCGACGTCCGGGGCGGCTCCGCCATCACCGGGTCCGAAGCCCGCTACGCCCTGGACATGATGGAGGTCGATGCGGTCGGCCTGGACGACGTGGACCGCAAGATCCTGATCACCATCATCGAGAATTTCGGCGGCGGCCCGGTCGGCATCTCGACCATCGCCGCGGCCATCGACGAGGACAAGGACACCATCGAGTCCATCTACGAGCCGTTCCTGATGCGGATCGGCTTCCTGGAGCGGACCCAGCGCGGCCGCAAGCTGACCGACCGGGCCTGGCGCCACCTCGGCTTTGCCGCGCCGGGCGGGAAAGAGCCCGCGGGCAAGTCCGGCTCGAGCCAGAAGAAGCTGTTCTAGGCTCCGCTACCGGACGTAGAGATAGACGGCATGGTCCGTCCCCACATCGTCTTTCATCGAGATCGACGCGACGCCTTTATCCTCCCAGCCTTCGATGGTGTAGTTGTGGGAGACCACCCGCGCCCCCTTGCGCAGCTGGGCCTCCAGCTTGGGCCGCAGGAGGACGTTGGACTCCGGCAGGAGGTAGAGGGTGACGACGGTGGCCGCGGAGACATCGAGGGTCATGGCATCCTGCTGGCGGAACTCGACCAAGCGCTCCACCCCGGCCTCCTTGGCCCCGGTCAGGCATTCCCGGATCCGTTCGGGGACCAGGTCCACCCCGACGCCGCGGGCCCCGTACTTGCGGGCGGCCGTGATCAAGATGCGGCCGTCGCCGCAGCCGATGTCGTAGATGACGTCGTCCGGCCCGACCTTGGCCGCCTCCAGCATCCTCTCGACTACCGGCATGGGCGTCGGGACGAAGGGCGCCAGGTCCGCGGCGTCGGTCCGCCCGTGGGCGCCCCTGAACAGCTCCAGCCGCCCGTCCTCGTCGAGGCGGAAGGAGTGGGCCGTGCCAGGCTCCAGCCGGTAGATCTTGTCGTGGTCGCCGTTGGAGAACGTCAGGTCCATGGACGCCGGCGCGGGGAAGCTGTCGACGGCGCCCGGGGCCAGGGTGCGGGCGACGGGGCCGACGTTCGAGAACAGCACGCGGATGGTGTACGGGACGGGCGCGGCGGTGACGTTGCGGATGGTCGTTGCGGGCGGCGCGGTCGGAGCGGGCGGTTTCTCAGGCGCATCCGGCCGGCAGGCGGGCAGCCAGGCCAGGGCCGCGGCGAGGAAGACCGCGGCGGCTTGAAAACGCGGGAACGTCCGTTCCTTCATCGGCCTCCTCCTCGGGCGCGCCGGATATTATATGCCACCTTGGGAATCGCATCATCTCCCTTGCGGTTGGCGCCCGTTTCCCGCTATGCTGGCGCCATGCGTCCCGCCGACTTGAGGTCCGGCCGATGAACATCGGCGACTTCGACTTCGATCTCCCTCCGGAGCTCATCGCTCAGCGGCCGGCCGCCCGCCGCGACGACTCCCGGATGATGGTCATCGACAGATCTTCCGGGCGCATCGACCACCGCGCCTTCCGCGATTTCCCGGATTTGCTCCAAGGAGACGAGCTGATCGTCCTCAACGATGCCAGGGTCATCCCGGCCAAGGCTTGGGGCCAGCGGGGAGCGGCCGCGATCGAGTTCCTCTTCCTCAAGGAGATCGAGACGGGGCTCTGGGAGGTCCTGGGCAAGCCGGCCCGCCGCGTCCATCCCGGCGACGAGATCGTTTTCGCCGACGACCTTCGGGGCGTGGCCGAGCCTTGGACCGGGGAGAACGGCCAGGAGGGACGGCGCCGCCTGCGCTTCGCGGTCCCCGATGTCCTGGGCCGGCTGAAGCGGGTCGGCTTCGCTCCCCTGCCGCCCTACATCAAGCGCCCCAAGGCCGGGCTGGCCGATCGCGAGCGCGATCTGGAGCGCTACCAGACCGTCTTCGCCGACCGCGAGGGCGCGATCGCCGCGCCGACCGCCGGCCTGCACTTCACAGCCGAGGTCCTGGAGAGGATCCGGGCCCGCGGCATCGATTCGGCCCGGGTTACCCTGCACGTCGGATTAGCCACCTTCCAGCCGGTGCGGACGGAGCGGATCGAGGACCACCGCATGCTGGAGGAGGCCTACGAAGTCCCCGGGACGGCGGCGGCCGCCGTCAACAAGGCCAAGACCGAGGGCCGGCCCGTCCTGGCCGTCGGCACGACTGTCGTCCGGACGCTCGAGAGCGCCGGCCGCTCGGGCCGGGTCCCTCCCGGCTCCGGAGCGACATCGCTCTTCATCAGGCCCGGATTCGAGTTCAAGGTCGTCGACCGGCTGCTGACGAACTTCCACCTTCCGAAGTCGACCCTGCTGATGCTGGTCTCGGCCCTGGCCGGCCGCGATCTGATCTTAGGCGCTTACCGCGAAGCCGTGCGGGAGGGCTACCGCTTCTTCTCCTACGGTGACTGCATGCTGATCAAATAGTTAGGGGGACACCATACATAACTCCCGAACTTTTTGTTGACGGTGTCAACTTTTGAATTCGGGAGTTATGTATGGTGTCCCCCTAATTAAATATTTTCCGTGAAGGAGGACAAGATGACGGAAGAATGGCTGGCCTCGGGCGAAGAGATCCTCGGCTCCTGGGCCGTCTACCTGGGCGATCCGAAGCCGAATTCGCCGAAAGTCACGGGCAAGCTCTTTGTCACCAATCAGGGCGTTCACTTCAAGTCCGAGCTGGCTTTGGCCGAGAACGCCGCCGCCATGATCGGGAACTGGTGGGAGCGCCATAAGGCTTTCGCCAAGACCGACAGCCACGTGATCATCCCCTTCACCGAGATCGGCGAAGCCCGGTCGGTGAAGAAGTCCCTGTTCGTCAAGGCCCTGGTCATCAAGATGAAGACCGGAGAAGAGACCGAATACATGTTCGGCGCGGCTTCGGCCGAGAAGGCCGCGCTGGCCATTACGGCCAGGCTTTAGATCCCGCCCGGATTGAACGCGGGTTCTTAGCGGATTCCGTCCAGCTTCCGCAACTCGCGCCGCGCCTCTTCATACTCGATGAAACTGGTCCGGTCCGTCGCCAGCGCCTTCCGGAAGCGGCCCGCGGCGCCGTCCCGGTCGCCGGCCAGCAGCTTGGCCATACCGAGGTAGTACCAAGCTTCGCAGAGCCGCTCACGTCGTTCTTTCTCGTTCCGGCCCGCCTCGGCCAGGGCCACAATCTCCCCTTCCGTCACCTGCCCGAGAAGCGCCCCAGCCAGGTTCGTTCCCCAGTCGTCGAGACCGGCCTTGCGCCGCCGGTCCATCGCTCCGGACAGATCCGCTTTCGCTCCCTCCGGGTCCCCCTTTTCGGACAGGGCGATCCAGGCAAAGAGGGCGCAGTAGAGGTGATCCTGTCGGGAGCCGGACTGGAAGTCCGCGAGGGCGGCGTCCAGCCGGCCCATGGCCCGCTTGACCCGGCCGCGGTTGTTGAAGAGGCCGGCGCTTTTCGGATTGAGCTCGATGGCCTTGTCGAAGTCGGCGACGGCGCCGGCCAGGTCGCCTTGAGCGTAGCGGACGTTGCCGCGACTGTTGTAGGGGCCGGCATCCTTGGGATTGAGCTCGATGGCCCGGCTGAAATCAGCGCTGGCGCCGACGACGTCGCCCTGGGTCTTCTTGGCCAGGCCTCGATAATGAAAGGCCGGAGCATATTTTGGATGGAGCCCGATGGACAGGTCATAATCGGCGACGGCGCCGGCCAGGTCGTCTTGGGCGCTCTTGGCCAGGCCGCGATTAAAAAAGGCCAGGGCGTATTTCGGGTCGAGCGCGACGGCCCGATCGTAGTCGGCGACGGCGCCGGCGAAGCTGCCCTGCGCGTATTGGACGTTGCCCCGGTTGTTATAAGCCGCGGCATATTGCGGATCGATTTCGACGGCCCGGTCGTAGTCGGCCAGGGCGCCGACGAGGTCGCGCTTCCCCAGCTTGGAAGTGCCGCGGCCGAAGTAGGCCGAGGCGGATTTCGGATCGATCTCGATGGATCGGTCGTAGTCGGTGATGGCGCCTTCATAGTCGCCGAGGGCGTGCTTGGCGGCGCCGCGGTTGTTGTAAGCCCAGGTGTAATCCGGGCTGATCCCGATGGCTTGAGTGTAGTCGGCGATGGCGCCGTTGAAGTTGCGTTGGGCCAGCTTGGCATTGCCGCGGAGGTTGAAGGCACCCGCGTCTTCCGGATTGAGCACGATGACCCGGTCGAAATCGGCGATGGCGCCGTCAAGATCTCCTTTGGCCTTCTTGGCCAGGCCGCGGGCTTTGTAGGCATAGGTGTAATCGGGCATCAGCTGGATGGCCCGATCCAAGTCGGCGATGGCTCCATCCAGATCCCCGGCTTTCTGCTTGGCCTCCGCACGGCTGACGAGATCGGGACCTCTCTCCTGCGCCCAACCGGTCCCGCCGGAAATGAGCCCCAGCCCGAGGCAGACCATCGAGGCGAACAAGCGCGCCTTGCTCATAAGGACCCCCTCCCTTCTTTTCGGTCGCGACGAGCGGCCCGACCTTCAGGGCCGGGGCCACGAATCGCGCCGCGCTCCCGAATTCAGGCCTTGATGATCCCCAGCGGCGGGTTGGTCTTCCACAGCCCACGGGTGAAGTCGGGGATCTGAACCGGCTTGCCCTTGGCCGCCACGCTCCGGCAGCTGGCCTCGACGACGGCGCTCCAGGCGGCCGCGTCGTAGACGTCCTGGTCCAGCGGCTCGCCCTTGCGCAGGGACTGGATCAGCCGGTAGTCCTCGATGTAGTCCATGCCGCCGTGGCCGCGGCCCTCGCCTTTGGAGGCGATGGCTTTCCACAGCGGGTGCTCGTACTTGGCCGCGAATCTCTCGAAGTCGTCCCAGGCATGGGCTTTCTCGGCCTTCCCCTCGATGTAGAGGCGGTCGGGCCACTTGTGGGCCAGACCTTTGGTCCCCTGGACCAGGTTGATGCGGGTGTAGGGCCGCGGCAGATTGGTGTCGTGGATGAGGATGATCGTCTTGCCCAGCTTGGTCCGGATCAGCGAGGTGTTGACGTCGCCCAAGGCGTACTTTTCCCTGGCCTGGGGCGAGTCCGGGCCGAATTTGCCCACGGCGAACTCGTGCAGGCCGCGGGCGGGGCTGCTCATCGAGACCAGGACATCGAAGGCGTCGCCCCGGTTGACGTTCATGCACTGGGCCACGGGGCCCAGGCCGTGGGTCGGGTAGAGATTGCCGTTGAGCTTCTGGGCCCAGGCCCGCCGCCACAGCCCCTCGCCCTCCTTGGAAAACTTGACGTCGCGCAGGTCGTGCAGGTAGCCGGCCTCGGCGTGCAGGATCTCGCCCAGCAGACCCTGCCGGACCAGATTCAGGGTCATCAGCTCGATCCGGTCGTAGCAGCAGTTCTCCATCATCTGGCAGTGCTTGCCGTATTTTTCGGCCGCCTCGACCAGGGCCCAGCAGTCGTCCAGGAACATCGCCGCCGGGACCTCGGTCGCGGCATGCTTGCCGTTCTTCATGGCCGCGAGGCAGACCGGTACATGCCACTCCCAAGGAGTTGCCGTCATGACCAGGTCGAGATCCTCCTTCTCGCACATCCGCTCGAAATCGCGGGGTCCGTTGGAGTAGCCCGTCGGCTTGGGCCGGCCGGCGTCGACGCACCACTTCTGGGCCCGCTCCACCTTGGCCGGCACGATATCGCAGACGGCCTTGAGCTCGATGCCGTCGATGTTCATATAGTTCTGGAAGTGGGCCGAGCCCATGCCGCCGACGCCGACGAAGCCGACCCGGACGGTCTCCATGGGGGCGGTCTTGAACTGGGATTTGGCCTGCCCGGGACGCGCTTCGGCCGCGCCCGGCCGGGCCAGGCCGGCCAAGGCGGCG
>DFYJ01000059.1 GCA_002383325.1 Candidatus Aminicenantes bacterium UBA4085 | reverse complement strand
CTGTGGGCCGTCGGCCCCCGCAGCCGGGCCATGGCCCGGGCAGCCCTGGCGGCCGGGATGGCTCCGGCCGCGGTGCGGACTTTCGACTCCAGCCTTGAGGCGGCCGAGGCCCTGGACGGCTTCCTTAAGCCGGGCGACCTCGTTCTGGTCAAGGGCTCGCGGGGCATGCGGACCGAAGCCGCGGCGGCCCGGATCGCGGACCTATACAAGGAGGCCTGACGTGTTCTACGGACTTCTCGTGCCGCTCAAGGACGCCTTCTCGGCCTTCAACATCTTCCGCTACATCACCGTCCGCACCGCCCTGGCCGGCGTGACCGCCATGCTCATCTGCTTTATGGCCGGGCCCTGGCTGATCAAAGCCCTTCGGCGCAAGCAGATCGGGCAGGAGATCCGGACCGAGGGGCCGCAGTCGCATCACGCCAAGAAAGGCACTCCGACTATGGGCGGACTCCTGATCATCGGGGCCACCATCCTCCCCACCCTGCTGTGGGGCAATCTCGGCAACACCTACGTTTGGCTGGCCATGGGCACCATGCTGACGTTCGGTCTGGTCGGCTGGCTGGACGACTACCTCAAGGTCAGCCGCCGGCGGTCGCTGGGCCTGATCGCCCGCAACAAGCTCGTTCTCCAGTTCGGCCTGGCCGTGGCCTTCGGCGGCCTGATCATGCTCCTGGCCCGGGCCGGAGTCTTCGACCTTCGCATCTCGCTTCCCATCTTCAAGTCCTGGCTTCCCTACCTGGGCCTCTTCTACTGGCCCTGGATCGTTCTCATCCTGGTCGGCTCGTCCAACGCGGTCAACCTGGCCGACGGCTTGGACGGCCTGGCCATCGGCCTGACCCTGATCAGCGCCGGGGCCCTGACCGCTCTGACTTACATTGCCGGCCACGCGGTCTTCTCCAAGTACCTTTACGTGGCCCGGGTCCCCATGGCCGCCGAGCTGACCGTCTTCGGCGGCGCCCTGGTCGGCGCCTGCCTCGGCTTCCTGTGGTTCAACTCCCACCCGGCCCAGGTCTTCATGGGCGACGTCGGGGCCATCTCGCTGGGAGCCACGCTGGCCTTGATTTCCATCCTGATCAAGCAGGAATTTCTCCTCTTCTCGGTGGCCGGCGTCTTCATCATCGAGCTCCTGTCGGTGGCCATCCAGGTCTCTTACTTCCGCCTGAGCGGAGGCAAGCGCGTCTTCCGCATGGCCCCCCTGCACCACCATTTCGAGCTCCTCGGCTGGCCCGAGGAAAAGGTCGTCGTCCGGTTCTGGATCATGGGCATCATCTTCGCCCTGTTCACTCTGACTTCGCTCAAGCTGAGGTGACCATGGAGCTTCGAGGCCGCAGCGTCGTCATCGTCGGGCTGGCCCGGACGGGAGACGCCTTGTCCGGCTACCTTCTGGACCAGGGAGCCCGGGTGACGATCAGCGAATCCAAGCCCCGGGCGGCCCTGGGCCCGGCGGCCGACCGCTGGCAGGCCCGCGGGGCCCGCATCGAAGCCGGGGGGCACGTTCCGGCCACCTTCTTCGGCGCCGACTTGATCGTACCCTCCCCCGGCGTTCCCCGCTTGCCGGTCATTCTGGAAGCCCGGGCCAAGGGCGTGCCCGTGCTCAGCGAGATCGAGCTGGCCTACCGGGTCCTACGGGGGACCCTGATCGGGATCACCGGCACCAACGGCAAGTCGACGACCACGACGCTGATCCATCGCATGCTCAGCCAAGCCGGACGGGACGCCGTCCTGGCCGGCAACATCGGGACTCCCCTGCTGTCCTTCGCCGGGCAGGATGTCCCGGGACGGATCTACGTAACCGAGATATCCAGCTTCCAGCTGGAGTACATCGAGCGATTCAAGGTCGCCCTGGCCGTCTATCTCAACCTCTCGCCTAACCATATCGACTGGCACGGCGGCTTTGAAGCCTATGCCGCGGCCAAGGCCAAGCTGATCCTCGGCCTGAAGGCCGGGGACTCCGCCGTTCTCAACGCCGACGATCCCGCGGTCTGGAACCTGCGCGGCCGAGGGCCCTTCCAAGCCTTGGGCTTCAGCCGCCGGGGCGAGGTCGAGCGGGGCGCTTTCCTGCGCGACGGGGAAATCGTCCTGCGCCTCGGCGGGACCGAAGAAACGCTTATGCCGGTCTCCGAGATCGCCCTGTTCGGGGCCCATAACCGGGAGAACGTCATGGCCGCGGCCCTGGCCGGGCGCCTGATGGGCGTGCCGGCCGCGAGTCTGCGCGAGTCCATCCGCGGCTTCCGCGGCTTGGCTCACCGGCTCGAGCCAGTCCTGACCCTGGACGGCGTCGACTATGTCAACGACTCCAAGGCCACCACCGTCGAGGCCGCGATCAAGGCCGTGGAAAGCTTCGAGCGGCCAATCGTTCTGATCCTGGGCGGCAAGGATAAGGGCACCGACTTTGCCCCTCTGCGCCCGGCCCTGGCCGGCCGCGTCCGCGCCGTCATCCTGGTCGGAGCGGCCAAGGACAAGATCCGGCGGGCCCTGGAAGGATCCCTGCCGATGGTCGAGGCCCGCGACTACCGCGAGGTGGTCGAAGCCGCCCGGGCCGCCGCTCGGCCGGGCGACGTCGTCCTGCTGGCGCCGGCCTGCACCAGCTGGGATCTGTTCGCCGACTTCGAGGAGCGCGGCGAGACGTTTAAGCGCGAAGTCCGCCGCTTGGCCGGCGAGGCTCGAGGCTGACCATGGCCATGCCCCGCCGTTTCCACTTCGACCTGAAGCTCCTGGCCGCCGCGTCCGCCCTGGTCGTCATCGGCGTCATCATGGTTTTCGACACCAGCAGCGCCCTGGCCGCGGACAAGCTGGCCGATCCCTTCCACTTCGCCTTCAACCAGTCCGGCGGGGCCGTCCTCGGAATCCTGGCGATGCTGGCCATGGCCGCCGCCGGCCAGCCGGTCTACGAGCAGAAATGGTTCGTCTTCGGGCTCCTCGGCCTGAGCTTCGGCCTGCTGGCCCTTTGCCTGGCCACGCCCGAGGTGGCTTCCACCCATCGCTGGCTCGTCCTGGCCGGATTCCGCTTCCAGCCTTCCGAGCTGGCCAAGATCGCCGTCATCCTGTTCCTGGCCCGTACGGCCGCCGATGCGGAGGAGCGGATCAACGAGCCCAAGGCCTTCCTGCCGGCCATAGCCGCCCTCGGCGGAGTGGTCCTGCTCATCCTTCTGGAGCCCGACTTCGGGACGGCCGTCCTGACCTTCGGCGTCGGCGGTCTCCTGCTCCTCATCGGCGGCGTCCGCTGGAAGAAGCTTCTGGGTCTCGGCCTGGCCGCCGCGCCCGTCTTCGTCACCTTCGTCCTCCTGTCCCCCTACAAGATCATCCGGGTCCTGGAATTCTTCACCAAGAACAAGGACCTCCAAAAGGCCTCCTACCAGGTCGACCAGTCGAAGCTGGCGGTGGCCTCGGGCGGCCTCCTGGGAGCCAGCTTCGGCGAAGGGACCCAGAAATATTTCCTGCCGGCGCCCCACACCGACTTCATCTTCTCGGTCATCGCCGAAGAGCTGGGGCTGCTGGGCTCGCTGGTCGTCCTGGGCCTCTTCCTCGTCTTGGTCTGGCGGGGCCTGGCCATCGCCCTGAAGGCGCCGACGTTCGCCTCCCAGCTCGTGGCGGCCGGCCTGACCTTCCTGCTGGCTCTTCAAGCCCTGCTCAACATCTCGGTCGTTCTGGGACTGACGCCGGCCAAAGGGGTGCCGCTGCCGCTCATCTCCTTCGGCCGCTCCTCGCTGCTCTGCAGCCTTCTGGCGGTGGGCATCCTGCTGCACATCTCCAAGCGCCGGCCGGCGGCACGGGGGAATGTATGAGCGGAGTTCGGGTGGTCATCAGCGGCGGCGGAACGGGCGGCCATCTGTACCCGGCCCTGGTCCTGGCCCGGACCCTGCGCGGGATGGAGCCCGGGATCGAGATCCTCCACGTCGGCTCCCGTCGTCTGGCCGAGCAGCGGATCATGGCCGCCCAGGGCGTGCGATTCACCGCCCTGCCCGTCGAAGGCCTGGCCGGCGGAGGACGCCAAGCGGTCCGCGGGCTGGCTCTTCTGCCGGCCGCCTTCCTCAAGTCGTTCCGCATCCTGCGCGGATTCAAGCCCGGGCTGGCCGTGGGCGTGGGCGGATTCAGCTCCGGCCCCATCGTCTGGCTGGCCTCGCACATGGGCATCCCGACCATGATCATGGAATCGAACGTCAAGCCGGGCCTGACCAACAGGCGGCTGGCCGGGCGGGCCGACAAGGCCGCGGTGGCTTTCGAGGCGACCCTGGCCTCCTTCCCCGGCAACGGTATCCTGCTGGGCAACCCGGTCCGGCCGGAATTCACGGCTCTGCCGCGCAAGCCGCGCGACGGAGGGCTGTCCGTCCTGGTTTTCGGCGGCAGCCAGGGCTCGCGCATCCTCAACCAGGCTCTCGCCGCATCCCTGCCCCTGCTGACCGGGCTGGCGGGCCGCCTGTGGATCGTCCATCAGACCGGACCGGACGGCCTGTCCGCCGCCCGCCGAGCTTATGCCGAGAGCGGCTTCGGTGAGGCGGTCGTGGAAGCCTACTTCGAGGACATGCCGGCCCGTTTCGGCGCGGCCGACCTGATCGTGGCCCGGGCCGGGGCCACCACCTGCGCGGAGCTCATCGCCTCGCGCAGGGCGGCCCTGCTCGTCCCCTTTGCCAGGGCCGCCGAAGGCCACCAGTCGGCCAACGCCGAGGCCCTCCGGGCGGCCGGCGGGGCCGAGGTCATCGAGGAGCGGGAGCTGACCCCGCTGCGGCTGGCCGAGCGGCTGCGCTGGTTTCTGTCCCACCCCGAGGCGCTGACCGCCATGGAGGACCGCCTGGCCCCCCTGGCCCGGCCGGACGCCGCCCGCCGCATCGCCGAGCTCTGCCTGGACCTGATGGCCCGGGGAAACAAGGAGTGACCATGGTCAAGCCGAC
>DFYJ01000135.1 GCA_002383325.1 Candidatus Aminicenantes bacterium UBA4085 | reverse complement strand
GGCGGTCCTTGACCTCGTCCCAGAGCGAGGCGGCCCGGAGACTTTCCTCGACGAGGCGGTCCAGAGTCGCCTTATCGCGCTGTCCGGCCATGCGCGGCCCGTAGGTGATGTTGTCCCGTATCGAGAGGGGCAGCGGCAGCGGCAGGGCGAAGATCATCCCGACCCGTTTGCGCAGCGCCTCGGCCGAGATGTCGCGGCGGATGTCCTTTCCGTCCAGGCGGACCGTGCCTTCCGTCCGGGCGTGCTCGTCCAGATCGGTCATCCGGTTGAGCGAGCGGAGGAAGGAGGTCTTGCCCGAGTTGGAGGGGCCGATGACGCTGAGGATCTCGTGCTCGCGGACGTCGAGGGTCAGCCCGTTGAGGGCCTGGACCCTCCCGTACCGGACCGCCAGGCCCTGGACCTCGATCTTGACCCGGGACGCGGCCTGGCTCATTTTCGCTTCTCGAAGCGGGAGCGGATGACCGCGGCCGTGACGTTCATGACCAAAACCAGGCCGATCAGGACGAAGGCCGTCCCGAAGCGGAACCCCTCCGGGATGCCCGGAATCTGGGTGGTGATGACATAGAGGTGGTAGGGCAGGGCCATGGCCTGGTCGGAGAGCGAGGTCGGCAGGTTCGGCAGGTAAAAGGCGGCTACGGTGAAGAGGATGGGCGCCGTCTCGCCGGCCACCCGGCCGACGCTCAGGATGGCCCCGGTCAGAATGCCGGGCAGGGCGTGCGGCAGGACCGAGTGGCGGACGGTCTGCCAGTGCGAGGCTCCCAGCGAGAAGCTGACCTCGCGGTAGGATCGGGGCACGGACCTCAGGGCTTCCCGGGTTGTGGTGATGATGACCGGCAGGGTCATGATGCCCAGGGTCAGGGCGCCGGCTATGATGGACACCCCGAAGCGCAGGAAGACCACGAACAGGCTCAGCCCGAACAGGCCGTAGACGACCGAGGACACCCCGGCCAGGTTGATGATGGCCAGGTTGATGGTCCGGGTCAGAGCGTTATCCTTGGCGTATTCGCTCAGGTAGATGGCCGCCGCCACTCCGATCGGCAGGGCGAAGCCGATCGAGACGAAGACCAGGTAGAAGGTGCCGACGATGGCCGGCCAGATGCCTCCGGCCCGCATGCCGTCCCGGGGCATGGTGAAAAGGAACGACCAGGACAGCGCGCCCCAGCCCTTGGCGATGATCAGGACGACGATGGCCAGGACCGGCAGGACTACGATCAAGGTGGCCAGCAGGAGGACGCCGAAGCCGAGCTTTTGCCGCAAGCCCTCGTTGCGCCGCTTCATCGCTTCCTGCCCCGGTTGAGAAGAAGGTCTGCCGTCAGGTTGATGGCGAAAGAGATGACGAACAGGACGACGCCGATGGCGAAGAGAGCAAAGTAGTGGGGGGTGCTCTTGGCCGCCTCGCCCATCTCGGCCGCGATGGTCGCGGTCAGGGTCCGGACGGGCTCGAACAGGCCGTGCGGGATGACGGCGGCGTTGCCGGTGACCATCATCACGGCCATGGTCTCGCCGAAGACGCGCCCGATGCCGAGCATGGCCGCGGCGATGATCCCCGGCAGGGCGCCGTGGATGATGNNGGGTGGCGCCCAGGGCCAGGGCCCCTTCCTTGTACTCGCGGGGCACGGCGTTGATGGCGTCCTCGGAGATGGTGATGATGGTCGGCAGGGCCATGAAGGCCAGCATCAGGGACCCCGCGAAGGCGGTCAGTCCGGTCGGCAAATGGAGGAAATGCTTGAGGAAGGGGACCAGGATGGTGATGCCGATGAAGCCCAGGACGACCGAGGGGATGGCCGACAGGACTTCGACGCAGGACTTGAGGATCGCCCGCAGGCGCTTGGGGGCGACCTCGGAGATATAGAAGGCGGCCCCGATGCCCAGCGGGACGGCGATGACCACGGCGCCCGCCGTGACCAGCAGCGAGCCGAGGATGAGGGGCAGGATGCCCAGACGCGGCGGGCTGGAGATGGGGTACCAGAAGCTGCCGCCGAGGAAGCTCAGGAGCCCCGTCGTCTTGAGGATCGAGACGCCCTCCCGTAGCAGGAAGACGAAAATCAGGACGACGAAGAGGACGGAAGCCAGGCCGCAGAGAAGAATGATCTTCTCAAAGATGAATTCCTTGACCCGGCGCGCGGAGTCTTTCATTGGATCGGCACGAACTCAGTGTCCCGGACGATCTTCTGGCCGGCCGGCGAGTGGACGAAGTCGAGGAAGTCCTTGACCGCGCCGGACGGCTCCCCCTTGGTGAAGAGGTACAGCGGGCGCGAGATGGGGTAGGCATTGGAGCGGATGCTCTCGATGTCGGGCGCAACGGACGGCGAGCCGTCGTCCCTGGCTACGGGCACGACCTTCTGGCGCGGGCTGATGTAACCCAGCCCGTAGTACCCGACCGCGTTCTCGTTGCGGGACACCTCCTCGGCGATGGCGTAGGAGGATGGCATCATCAGGGCCCTGGGCGCGAACTCCTCCGGCCCCTTGCTCTTGCCCCGCCGCAGGACATGCTCCTTGAAGAAGATGTGAGTCCCGGAGTTGACTTCGCGCGACAGCAGGACGACCGGGCCGTCGATGCCGCCCAGCGGCCGCCAGCGGCGGATGTCGCCCAGGAACAGCTCCCTCAGCTCCTCCATGGTCACCCGCTCGATGGGATTGGACGGGTGGACGACGACCACGATCCCGTCCAGGGCCACGATGTCCTCCCGGATGGCGAAGCCCTTGGCCCTGGCCTGATCGATCTCCTTGGCTTCCAAGCCGCGGGAGGATTCGGCGATCTCACAGGTGCCGTTGATCAAGGCCGCGATGCCCGTCCCCGAGCCGCCGCCGGTGACGGCCAGGTTGATCTCGGGATGGAGCTTGTTGTAGGCCTCGGCCCAGGCTTGACCCAGGTTGACCATGGTGTCCGAGCCCTTGATCTGGAGCGCCTGGGCGCGGGCCTTCCC
>DFYJ01000007.1:13673-13938 GCA_002383325.1 Candidatus Aminicenantes bacterium UBA4085 | reverse complement strand
GCCGACTTCGGCATCACCTACGACGTCGACGCCATGAAGCTCATCGACGACCTGGCCGAGTGGGGCGTTGCGGTGAACGGCGTCGTCATCACCCGCTTCGAGAACCAGCCCTCGGCCCGCGTCTTCAAGAACAAGCTTCAGCGCCGCGGCTTGCGGGTCTACACCCACGGCTTCACCAAGGGCTACCCAACCGATATCGAGACCATCGTCAGCGACGCGGGCTACGGGGCCAACGAGCCGATCGAGACTCACAAGCCGCTGGTGG
>DFYJ01000007.1:0-13661 GCA_002383325.1 Candidatus Aminicenantes bacterium UBA4085 | reverse complement strand
ACATCCCGCTCAAGCACCCGGTCAACGCAGCCTACGAAGCAGCCACCGCGGACCTGCGCGACTTCAACCTGGTCGACCCCTTCCACCTCGAAGCCCACAACCAGGTGGCCATCAACTACAACCGCGACGTCGAGGTCTTTCCCGTCCTGCGCCGCATCCTGGAGAAGATCACCGGCTGCGCGGCCGTGTACAAGTCGCCCACCGACATGGGCGTCAACCGGGCCGGCTTCGGCATCGTCGACGACGGCGCGGTCCGCNNCCGCGAGGCGGCCCGCCAGGAGCTCATCCGCCGCTACTTCCGCTATCACTGCGAATACGCCATGGGCTTGTGTGACAAGGAGACCGTCGAGCGGGCCGAGCTGATCATGCGCGAGATGGAGACGAAGCCGGAGGACCGCGTGGTGGTCCTGCCGGCCCGCCGGGCGGCCGAGGAGGCCCAAGCATCGGAGCAGGCAGGCAAGGGCCACAAGGGCGTCTATGTCGGGGCCGCCCTGGAGCTGCCCGACGGCACGATCGTCACCGGCAAGAACTCGCCCCTCATGCACGCCGGGTCCAGTCTCATCCTCAACGCCATCAAGCGGCTGGCCGGCATCCCCGACTCCCTGCCCCTGCTGTCGACATCGGTCGTCGACGCCGTATCGCGGCTCAAGGAGAACATCCTCGGGGCCCGCAGCGCCAACCTCAACGTCGAGGAGGTTCTGATCGGCCTCAGCGTCACCGCGGCGGCGAATCCGGCCGCGGCCTTGGCCCTGGAGAAGCTCAAGGACCTGCGCGGGGCGGACGTCCACATGACCCACATCCCGACCCCCGGCGACGAATCGGGTCTGCGCCGCCTGGGCCTGAGCCTGACCAGCGATCCGAACTTCGCCGGCAAAAACCTGTTCATGGCCTGAGGCACGGGATGACAATCGGACGGATCTTTACGGAGTCGGCCGTCCATCCGGGACGCGCCTTGCGGGCCCTGGCCTCGGAACAGAAGGGCCTGCGGTCCGGGGCCCGGGCCCTCTTCGCCGCGGGCGGGCTCTACGCCCTGATCTCGATCGGGCTGGCCGCGGCGGGCGCCTTGCCCTCGGCCCCTCCGCTGCTAGCCCTGGCGCCCGAGAACTACTACTTGCTTCAGGCTATCTTCCTCCTGCCGGTCCTTTTCCTGGCCTGGCTGGCGGCCGGCGGGACGGCCTATCTCCTCAGCCGCCGCGGCCAAGGCTCCTTCGAAAGCCTGCTTGCGGCGCTGGCTCCAGCCTTGGCCCTGCCCCTGCTCGTGCCCGGATTCTTCGCCGCCGCCCTGGCCGTCTTCTTGGGTATGGGTGGGCGGCAGAAAGACATCATGGACCTGACGGCTTCGCCCGGCGTCGAGCAGGTGGTGGCCATGGGATATCCGATCCTGGCCGCGGCCTGGCTGCTGCTATTGGCCATGATCGCGGTCCGGTCGGCCCGCAGGATCGGGCGGCTGCGGGCAGCCGCGGCCGGGCTTGCGGCCGGCGTGGTCATGCTGGCCGTCTTCGTCGTCTTCGTCCGGTGAGCGATGGCCGCCCATCTCCGCGGAGTCGATATCTTTTCAAGAAGGGATGAACCATGATCGATGCCCAGGAGCATGTCTACGACGACGACCCGGCGGTCGGGCCGGCCGACGTCCGCACCCGGCTGGACGGAGTCGGCTATTTCTTTCTCGGCAACGGCCTCATCCAGGCGGCCGTGCAATTCGCTCCGGCGGGCGAAGGCACGCTCCTCGGCCTCCTCATCATGGACCCCGAGCGGTTGGGGAAGAAGCGCGAGGCGCTGACCATGGATTCGGGCGCGGGGCTGGCCGGAACCATGCTGGAAGTCGAGTCTGGCGGCCGAGCCATCCGTCCGGCCGCAGCGGGCCTGCGGGTCGTTTGGGAAGAGCGCCAGGGCGTCCCGGCCGTACGGGCTTCCTGGCCGATGGAGGATGGCCGCGTCGAAGAATCGTTCTTCTGCCCCGATCCGGAAGCTCCCGTCCTCATCCGCGAGATTTTCCTGCGGGGAGCCTGCAGCCGCGGCGGGCTGAGCGTGCGTACAGGCGTTCCCGGGACCACGCTCGCGGCCGTCCCGCGTCCGCAGGCCGACGGCGCCCTGCGCCTCATCCTTCGCTACACGCTGGACGCCGCGAACCGGAGGGTCGAGCTGATCGTCCTCGATGAGCCGCCCGATGAATCCCCGGCTCGGGCCTATTGGAGCGGCCTGGCCGACATCTCCTTCGGCGACGCCAGGATGGACCGCTTTTTCCGGGCCGCACGCTGCCAGCTTCCCGCCCTGGTCTCGGCCGGCGGGCGCCTGGACGGCGGCGTCTGGCAGTACAACCGCGAGTGGGTCCGCGACCAGTCCGTGATCGCCCCGGCCATGGCCATGATCGGCGAGAGCCGCCGGGCCCGGACGATGCTGGCCCGGCTGCTGGACGGCTTCGTCACGCCGGACGGTGACACCGTCGATTCCAGCGAGCGGCGCGGTTCGGACGAGGTGGAGCTGGACCAGAACGGCTATCTCCTGCTGGGCCTGACGCAGTATGCCCTCTGGACCGGCGATCTGGACCTGGTCCGGGAGCGATGGGCGAGGATCGCCGCCGCGGCCGAGTTCCCCCTGCGTCCCGTCTTCCGCCACGATCCGTCGGGCCTGCTGATGAACCGGCGGGAATATTGGGAGCGCCACCGCATCCACGGCATCGAGACCGGCATGGAACAGATTTACCAGACGACCGTCTCGGCCGGCCTGGAAGCCGCGGCCATCCTGGCCCGAATGACGGGCCATGAAGCCGAAGCCTCCCGCTGGGCTTCCGAAAGCGTCCGCCTGCGGCGGGCCATGCTGGAAGATCGCGTCTTCCGGATGGTCGACAACCGGGGCTTCATCAAGCGGCGCGGCCCGGACGGCCGGGTCCAGGAGACCATCATGCCGGGGCTGGAGGCGGGGCTCCATCCGTCCGTGCCCCTGGCCTCCGGGGCCGCCCATTACCTCAATCCCGACACCGAGGCCGCTCTCCCCATTGTCTTCGGGCTGGTACCGCCCGACTCGCCCATCTCCGTCCTGACGCTTTCCTCGCTGGAGACCCTTTGGAATCAGGCCTGGACTGGAGGCGGCTACGGCCGCTACAACGTCTCTTCCGAGCCCGATTCGCCCGGGCCCTGGCCTTTCGCCTCGCTGTTCGTGGCCCGGGCGGCCGTCGAGTGCGGAGACTTCGCCCTCGCCGACCGGGTTCTGGAATGGATGGACTCCGTGCCGGGAGCAGCCGCCGGCTCATGGTTCGAGTTCTACGGGTCGAGGCCGTCCCCGCCCTGCCCCCAGGTCGGGATCATTCCCTGGACCTGGGCCGAGCTGATCCACCTCTTCATCCATCACATGGTGGGCGCCCGTCCGGCAGAGAGCGGCCTGTCAGTCCGGCCGCGGCTGCAGCCGGGGCTAGGAATGGTCCGGGCCGATCTGCCGTATCGCGGCGGCCGGCTCCATGTGGAGATCGAGCCTTCCTCGGATGAGCATCCGCCCCGCGTCAAGGTGGAGAGTCCGATTGCTTTGAAGAAGTCCTGATCCATGCCCGATCCCCAGACCCGCCGTTCGAGCGTCCTGCTGGCCTCCGTCCTGGCCGCCTTCCTGGCCCCGTTCCTTTCCTCCGCTCTGAACATCGCTCTGCCCGCGATCGGACGCGAGATGGGCATCGGGGCCGTGACGCTCGGTTGGGCCGCCACGGCTTACCTCCTGGGCGCAGTCGTATTCCTGATCCCATTCGGCCGCCTGGCCGATAGTCGCGGCCGCAAGCGCTTCTTCGCCGCCGGGGCGGTCATCAGCGGGGTGTCCTCGATTCTCTGCGCCGCGGCGGGCTCGGCCGGCGTCCTGATCGCGGCCCGGGCCCTGCAGGGAATCGGCGGGGCCATGCTCCTCAGCACCGGGGTGGCTCTCCTGACCGCGGCGTATCCCCCGAACAGGCGCGGCCGGGTCCTGGGAATCAATGTCGCTTTCACCTACAGCGGCTTGTCGCTGGGACCGGTCCTGGGCGGGATCCTGACCCAGCAGCTTGGCTGGCGTTCGATCTTCGCGGCCTCGGCACTTCTATCGCTGGCCTTGGTCCTGGCCGCCGTCCGCCTGGCCGACGACCGCAGGACCGATGGGGACAGGGCCTTCGACGCTCCCGGGTCCGTCCTGCTGGGCGGCTCGCTCATCGGCTTGATGCTGGGGCTCTTACGGCTGCCGCGCCTGACGGGCGCGATCTTGGTCGCCGCGGCGGCCGCAGGTCTGGCCGGATTCATGGCCTGGGAGAAGAGAACCCCCCGGCCGCTCATCGATCTGGCGCGCTTCCAGGGCCGTCCCGTCTTTCTCTTCTCCAACCTGGCTGCTTTCATCCATTATGCCTCCACCTCGGCGACCGGATTCCTGCTCAGTCTCTACCTCCAGTACCTGAAGGGCCTGACCCCGCAGCAAGCCGGACTGGTCCTGATCGCCCAACCGGCCGTCATGGCCCTCCTCTCTCCGCTGGCCGGCCGCCTGTCCGACCGAATCGAGCCGCGTTGGCTGGCCTCCGGAGGGATGGCCGTTTCGGCGGCCGGTCTGTTCGCCCTGTCCTTCCTGTCCGCCTCCACGGGCACGGCGGCGGTCGGCGGCATCCTGGTCGTCTTAGGGGCGGGCTTTTCGCTCTTTTCATCGCCCAACACCAACGCGGTCATGAGCTCGGTCGGGCCGGGGGACTACGGCCTGGCTTCGGCCGTCTTGGGGACCATGCGCGGAACCGGCCAAATGCTGTCCATGGCCGCGACCATGCTGCTGTTCGTCCTGTTCTTCGGCGGGGGGGCCGTCACGCCTTCGGTTCACAGCCGCTTCCTGGCCGCCGCCCGGACCGGTTTCCTGATCTTCGGGGTGCTCTGCGTCGTCGGAATCTTCGCCTCGCTGGCCCGCGGGCGCATGCATGCCGCCCCAACTGAACAAGAGCGTTCATCGCCAGATTTCGGAGTGCGCGCTTCGGGGTATCGTCCCGGCGGAGAAGCGAGACACGATCATCCCTGGAGAGGTACAATAAGCTCCAGGAGAGCGGACATGAGCGAGTCGGAAGCTCAGGCCTGGATCAGGCGGCTGGACCTGAAGCCGCACGCCGAAGGCGGCTGGTTCCGGGAGATCTACCGCTCGCCGGAGACTGTGGCCAAATCCGCCCTGCCGGCCCGCTTCCCCGGCGACCGGGCCTTCGGGACGTCGATCTACTTTCTCCTCGCTCCAGGAGAGATCTCGCTCTTCCACAGGCTCCGCGCGGACGAAATCTGGCATCTTTATGAGGGCGGCCCGGCCGTCCTTCACGTCCTGACCCCCGAGGGCAGCTATGAGCGCCTCGTTCTCGGCCGCGATGCGGAGCACGGCCAGGCCCATCAACAGATCCTTCCGGCCGGATGCTGGTTCGGGGCCGAGCTCGAACCCGGTGTGCCGTTCCTGCTGGCCGGCTGCACACTGGCTCCGGGTTTCGAATATGCCGACTTCGAGCTGGGCCGGCGCGGCGGCCTGAAAACGAAGTATCCGGCCCAAGCCGATCTCATCGACCGTCTGACCCAATCGGGGTGAAGTGTGCAAATGGGACGGCCCGTAGCGGGAGGCAAGATGAAAAGACAGGATTTCATCAAATCGGCGGCCGGAGCCTGCCTGGCCTGCGCAGGCGGCTCGTTTCTGGGCGGCCAGGAACCACCGTCGGCCGCGGATCAAACCAGCCTCGAACGCAGGGCCCGAAAGCGAGAGGAGACGTTCAAGCAGAATTACATCTCGACGCTCATGGAAAATCTGGAAAAGAGCGTCGACGAGCCGACCCGGGTCCGGATGATGAACGATTGCGGCCGGGCCTGCGCCCGGAGGGGCGAGCTTTTCAAGACGGCCGAGGCCGGTCGGGGCGACCTGAAGGCTTTCCTTACGCGAATGACCGAAATCCTGGGCCCGGACAGCGCCGTCCTCGTCGATGAGAAAACCGTCCGCTGGAACTACCCGCGCTGCTACTGCGAGCTGGTGGCCGCCGGCCCCGAGCGGCTTCCGGCCGTCTACTGCCAGTGTTCGGTCGGATGGGTCCTGGAGATGTTCGAGACCGTCCTCGGCCGGCCGGTCAAAGTCCGCCTTGTCCAGTCGATCAGGACCGGCGGCCCGTCGTGCGTCTTCCACATCGACGTCGCGCCGCAGGCCTGAGCTTGATTCCAAGAGCTCAATTCCTATATAATCACTAGGGATTAAAACCGTCTTGCCCCATTCGGGCCCTTCGGCTATAAAAAGAGGGCCGGGCGGATCCCGGACGGGAGAACGACAAGGAGTTGTCCGCCATGAAGCCTCGCCCCCTGATCGATGACGTCTACGCCGTCGGCGCCGTGGATTGGGACCGCCGCCTGTTCGACGCCCTGATCCCCCTGCCGGACGGGACCAGCTACAACGCCTACTACATCCGCGGCTCCGAGAAGAACGTCCTGATCGACGCCGTCGACCCGGCCAAGGCCGACGTGCTGATGGCTTATCTGGACGAGCTGCCTCCGGTCGACATCGTCATCGCCCACCACGCCGAGCAGGATCACTCCGGCACCCTGCCCATGATTCTGGCCCGCTACCCGAAGGCCCGGCTGCTCTGCTCGCCCAAGGCCAAGTCTATCCTGATCGACCACCTGGCTCTTGATCCCGAGCGGATCACGACGGTCGAGGACAACGAGACCCTGTCGCTCGGAGACAAGATCCTCCAGTTCGTGCATACCCCCTGGGTCCACTGGCCCGAGACCATGTGCACCTACCTCAAGGATTACAAGATCCTCTTTTCCTGCGACTTCTTCGGCTCCCACCTGGCCCAGTCCGGCCTGTTCGTCAACGACGAGGAGCGGACCTACGAGTCGGCCAAGCGTTATTTCGCCGAGATCATGATGCCCTTCCGCACGGCCATCCAGAAGAACCTCGACCGGCTGCGGGACCTGCCCATCGACATGATCGCCCCCAGCCACGGCCCGATCCACCGCCGCCCCCAGACCATCCTCCTGGCCTATCGCGACTGGGTCAAGGACACACCCAAGAACGGCGTCGTCGTCGTTTACATCTCCATGCACGGCAGCACGGAGAAGGCGGTCGAGCGCCTGGTCGAGGGGCTGGACGCCCGCGGCGTGACGGCCTGCCGCTTCAACATGGCCGATGCCGACATCGGCCAGCTGGCCGTGCGCCTGGTCGATGCCGCAACCGTCATCCTGGCCGGGCCCGCCGTCCACGCCGGCCTGCATCCCCGGCTGGCCTTCGCGGCCATTCTGGCCAACGCCTTGCGGCCCAAGGCCCGCCTGGCCGGCTTCATCGGCTCCTACGGTTGGGGGCATAAGATGGTCGAGCAGCTGACTGCCTTCTTGTCCAACCTGAAGGTCGAGATCCTGCCCCCGATCCTGTTCAAGGGTCTCCCGAAGGAGTCGGATCTGGCGGCTGTCGACGCCTTGGCCGCGACCATCGCCGACCGGCACAAGTCCTGGGGATTGTTCTAAGGCCGTTCCGCTCAGGAATCAGCGACCCGGCCGAATTCCCTGACCGCCCGGTCCACCTCGGATGCCGTCAGGACCGATCCGTCCCGGGGCGAGTCCACGATCCGCTGCCGGAAGAAGGCGTTGTTCCCCTCGAACCAGGGCGGCCCGGGCGGACGGCCCAGCCCGGCCCGGCGCGACTGCTCCAGATCTTCGAGGATGCTTCCCAAACCCCGCAGGCAGACTCCCGCCGCCGGGTTGACCCCGATGATGAAGCGATCTTCGCCGTAGCGGCTCATGACGAAGGAGAAGCCGCGGCCGCCGGGGGCATAGACCGCGTCTCGCCGGGCCCATTCCTTGAGCAGGAAGCATCGCGGACCATCGACGCTCAAGCCGTCCACCGTCCGGGAGCCGGACCCGTCCAGAATCGGCAGGGTGATCCGGAAGCGGGGCGACCGGGCGGCGTCGGCCAGGTAGTTCTGATAATCCTCTCCGACCTTGCGCACGGCCCGTTCATAGGCGTCCAGGCCGCGGAACAAGCCGGGATTCTCCATGAGCGGAGCCCCCTCGGCCGCCCGGGCGTGCAGACGCCGCATGAATTTCAGCCCCGTCTCGATCCTGTCCCGGTTGATCTCGTCCTCGCTCTTCTTGGCCCCGGCGAAAAGGGCCCGCAGGACGCCGTAGGGGGTAGCGGCCAGGTCGAGGTCGCGAGGCAGGGTGGATGTGTCGACGATCAGGGCATAGGCGGCCAGGCTTCGCATGGCCTCATCGATCCCGCCCTGCTCGATCAGGCGCCGGGCCAGGAAGATCGAAGCCAGGGCGTCGAAGTCCGGCAGGCGGTGGGTGACGAAGGTCAGGCTCCCATCGGGCTCGCGGCCGCCGGGGCGGATGTGGTCAAGGATGAGCTCCGGGCGCCCGACAACCAGCGAGGAGGCGCAATCGGGTCCGCTGCCGGGATGATGGTGGTCCAGGACGCCGGGGGCCAGGCCCATGCCGACGTCGAGGACGACGCGGCCGGGGGCGGTTTCGAAGGTCGTGCCGTAGTCGGCGAACTGGTATTCGATGCGAAGGGCGGATGGATCCATGGGAGGTGCGACAGGATTGAATACCCCATCCCCGGACGGGCGTCAAGCGGCGCAGCTTCCCCGGCCGGCCCCTTGTGCCGCATATCGGGGGGGGCTATACTAACCAGGATTGAACGCTTACCCCTTAGGAGGGTTATCATGATCCGAAGTCTCGCACCCGCGAAGCGCATCTCGATCGGGCTGGCCCTGCCGGTCCTGATCGTCCTAGCCGGGCTGGCCGCCGACCGGCCGGCTGCCCAGGGTCCCGTAACGCTGGCTTACCAGTTTCCGGCCGGCGCCGCGCTCTCCTACCAGGAAGCCGGCACCCAGAGCCAGACGATGGACGTCATGGGCCAGTCCATGGTCACCACCAGCACGTCGAGCATGGACTTTACCCTCAAGCCGAAAGGCATGAAGGGCGCGGACTTCGAGCTGAGCGTGACCATCGACGCGTCCAAGTCCGACATCGACTCCCCCCAGGGGCCCATGTCGATCGACATGAACGCGGTCGTCGGCAAGAGCTTTGACATGGTCCTCGGCCGGCTGGGCAAGGAGATCGACTGGTCCGGGGCGACGGCCCTGAAGATCGCATCCCCCAACGGCGGCGAGCGCGACATCAGTGCGACCTTCCAGGCCTTCTTCCCCGACCTGCCCGACAAGCCGGTCAAGGTCGGCGACACCTGGCCGAGCGAGGACACCGTCATCCAGAAGGACGGCGCCGGCGACACCACGGTCCACGTCGTGCACCAGAACACCCTGGACGGCTTCGAGACCGTGGACGGCTACGAGTGCGCCCGGATCAAGGTCGTGTCGACCGGGACGATCTCGGGCAACCTCGAACAGCAGGGCATGGGCCTGACCCTGGCCATCAAGTCCGAGGGCAAGGCCACGTACTACTTCGCCGTCAAGGAAGGCCTCTACGTCAAGTCCGAGGTCAAGGGCGGCCTGAGCGGTGCGGTCGATGTCGGCGCCCCGGCCAACATGAGCATCGCCGTGACCGGCGAGACGTCCGGTTCGACCAAGCTCGTTAAGAAGTGAAAGCCCTTCCCGCGATCCTGATCCTGCTGACCGCCGTCCTGGGCGCCTGGAACGCGCCCGGGACGGTTGGCTTGCAGGTTTCCCCGCCGGCCCGCCTTCTCGACCTGGATAAGGACGCCGGCCGCCAAATCGTGGTCGACAGGGAAGAGGGCCAGTACCTCGGTCATCCCACGACCTGCCTGTTGGAGGATGGCCGGACCATGCTGTGCGTCTATCCCAAGGGGCATGGCGAGGGGGCCATTGTCTACAAGCGGAGCACCGACGGCGGCCTGACCTGGAGCGACCGCCTGCCGACGCCGCCCAGCTGGGAGACCAGCCTCGAGACGCCGACCATCCACAGGGTGGTACGGCCCGACGGAGCCAAGCGTCTGATTCTCTTCTCGGGGCTCTACCCGGCCCGCATGGCCCGCTCCGAGGACGACGGCCGGACCTGGTCCGAGCTGGCCCCGGTCGGCGATTGGGGCGGGATCGTGGTCATGGGCAGCGTCATTGCGGTCGGCGGCATCAAGGGCCGGTACATGGCCGTCTTCCACGACGACGGACGGTTTCTGGCCAAAGAAGCCAAGGTCGAGACGCCCCAGGTCATGACCCTGCTGAAGACCTTCTCCGACGACAGCGGGCTGACCTGGTCCGCGCCGGAGGCGATCTACCGTTCCAGCGACATCCACATCTGCGAGCCGGGGATCATCCGCTCGCCGGATGGCAAGCGGCTGGCCATGCTCCTTCGCGAGAACAGGCGGCAGCGGAACTCCCAGATCATGTTCTCCGAGGACGAGGGCCGGACTTGGACCGCCCCCCGGGCCATGCCCGACGCCCTCAACGGCGACCGGCACACCGCCCAATACGGTCCCGACGGCCGCTTGGCGGTCTCCTTCCGCTGCCTCTCGCCCAAGGGCAAGACCTCGCCCTTCGAAGGCGACTGGGTGGCCTGGGTCGGGACGTTCGATGACCTCGAGGCGGGACGGCCGGGCCAGTACCTGGTCCGGTTGAAGGACAACCTGGTGTCCGGGGACTGCGCCTATCCGGGCGTCGAAATCCTGCCCGACGGGACCTTCGTGGCGACGACCTATGGCCACTGGACGGCTGATGAGCAGCCCTACATTCTGAGCGTCCGCTTCAAGCTGGCCGAGCTCGACGAGCTGTCACGCTCCTCCCGCTGATTCCGTCGCGGGTGGGACGGCGGACCTCCAGGATCTTCTCCACGATCCGGGCGCTGCCCGACGGGAAGGGGTATCTGCGCAGGGCGGCGGGCCGAACCCAGCGGCGGTCCGGCGAAATGGCCGGACCCGAGGGAACGTCGCACCGGAAGGCGTGCAGATTCACTTTATGCGTCGTGTAGGAGTGGTCCACGGTCATGAACGGCCGAACCGCCGTCGGCCGCACGNNAGTCTCTTCCTCGATCTCCCTGACCAGGGCAGCCGCCAGGGATTCGCCCGCGCGAACCTTCCCGCCGGGGAACTCCCATAACCCGCCCAGCAGGCCGTCCGGCGGCCGCCGTTGGATGAAGGTGCGCCCGTCCCGCTCGATGATCCCGACGACGGCCGTAACCTTGCGATAGCTCCTCCGAATGGCAGCCGGGATCACTTCCTGGCGGCCGGAAGAATAGGCCCGGCAATCGGGAGGCAGGGGGCAGATGAGGCACAACGGACCCGAAGGACGGCAGACGAGGGCGCCCAGCTCCATCCAGGCCTGGTTGAAATCGCCGGGCCGGCGGGCCGGCACAAGCGGGGCCAGCCGGGCCAGCCAGGCCTTATCGTCTTTGGCCGAGGCCCGGGTTTCCCGGCCGTCGAGGCGCATCAGGACGCGGCGGACATTGGCGTCGATGAGGGGGACGCGGCAGCCGAAGGCCAGGCTGGATACGGCCGCGGCGGTGTAGGGCCCGAAGCCCGGCAGGGTCCACAGGATCTCAGGATCGTCGGGCAGGCGGCCGCCGTGCCGTTCGACGATGATCTGCGCGGCGGCGCGAAGCGAGCGGGCCCGGCGGTAGTAGCCTAAACCCTGCCAGGCCTTGAGCACCTTCCCCTCGGAAGCCCGGGCCAGGGAGGCGATATCGGGGAAGAGTCGAAGCCAGCGGAGGTAGTAAGGGATGACCGCGGCCACCGTCGTCTGCTGGAGCATGACCTCGGAGACCCAGATCGCGTAGGGATCGCGCGTTTCGCGCCAGGGCAGATCCCGCCTGTGTCGGGAGTACCAGCGGAGGAGGCGCCGGACCGAATCCGCGGATGGCCCGGACATCTCAGAGGGTGAAGGCCAAGCCGACGGCGGCCGCGAAACGGCGCAGCGGGAGAGCGAGGACGGGAAGCTCCAGGGCCTCGCGAATTGCCTCCAGCTCGTCTTCCCCGGCCGGCGTCATGCCCATATAGTAGCCGGCCGTTCTGATTTCGGGCGGCGCTTCATAGGCGCCTCCGGCCGTGTAGCTTCCCCGCAGAAAAAGCGAGAGGGCGGACGAGAGGCGGAGACCGGCTTCCAAGCCGGCGCTCCAACCGAGACGAACCTTGGCCGGCAGGTCGAGGGTCATGATGTAATCTCGGAAGAAGAGGGCCCCGTGGCTGCTTCCCATGTACTGGGTGTAGCCGAGCCCGCCCAACCGGCCGGAGGCGAGGAGAATCCGCGGGCCTGCCGTCAAGCCCAGTTCCAGGACGCGGCCGACCGGGACGCGGATGTCCAGGTCCAGGCCCGCGCCGGCCTGCCGCAGGGTCCCGAACGTCGGAAACCAGTCCATCGATTCGTAGCGGGACATCTCGACGCCGTCCCAAAACGGGTAGTACCAATTGGTGTACTTGAAAAGCATGACATAGGGGCCGTTCTCGCCCCCCAGGGGGGATGAGCTCCAGCCGAAGCTCAAGCGCAAGCCGAGGACTCCGCTGAGCGGTACGAGCAGTCCCGCACCCAAGTCGTATCCCGTCGCGGGGTCGATGGTCAGGGTCTGGCCGGCGTAGGAGCCCTCGGGAACGTAGCCGGGATGGGGGTTGTATTGATGGACATAAGCGCTTGACCAGCCGGAGAAGCCCGGCCCGGCGCTCAGGAAGAGGCGCACCCTCCGGCTCTCGGCTCCAGCCGCGGGGAGCGCCGCGGCTAGGGCCAGGGCTGCTGCGGCCAGGCGAATCGCCGATCCTCTCATTGTCTTCGTCGCTCCAGGCATCTATAATGCCGATGGAACAAGGAAAGGTCAATGCCGCAGATCGCCCGGCGCTTGCGCCGCCCGCTTCTTCTCCTGGCCGCGGCGCTTGCCTGCGGCCTCGCCGCGGCTCCCCGCGTCCGGGCGGAAACGGGCCGCGCCTCCCTGCGGATCTCCACCGGCTGGTCGCTCATCTCGCCCCGCGAGCTCAACGATTACCTGAAGGACTTCGTCCGCTCCTACCAAAGCCTCTATGGGTTGGGTGTCTCCCATGACACGACCCGGACTTTCAGCTGGGCCCGAGACTTCGAGCTGGCCTTGGACATTCCTCTCCGACACGGGCTCTCCCTGAGCGCCGCGGCCGGCCTGATCAGCGCCACCCGCGAGGGCAATGCCTTCACCATCGAGTGGGGCACGGTCAGCGAGGATGTGGTCCGCGATGACCGGATCCGCTCCCTCGCTTTCCGGCTGGGGCTGGCCTACGACCTTCCCTTGTCCCGCGGGCTACGACTGCGTCCCCACGCGGGACTCGACGCTTACTGGTCGTTCTTCGACGACGCCGGGACGCGGACGACGTTCTACGAGGGCTGGGGGGATAACGTCTCCGCCTGGACGGCCCATGCGCAGGCTTTCAATCTGGGGGGAACGGCGGGCTTGGCCCTGGATGCGACCGTCTTCAAGAAGCTCGGGCTGTTCCTGGACGCCGGTTGGCGGATGGCCCGCTTATCGGGTTTCTCCGGGCGTTACCAGGAGACATACAACGGCGAGCCGGAAGATCCGGTCGAGTTCCGGTTGCTCTACTACGAAGAGAGCGAGGAGTGGCTGAACACGGTTTTCAAGCGCTTCAATCTGCCGGGCGGCTGGGGGGGCGGGACCATCGCCTTCGTCCATGAAGCGGTGATCGACATGTCCGGCTTCTTCCTCAAAGCCGGCTTGCGCGTCTCCTTCTGAATCTCATCCCGTCTCCGGGGCCTGCGGCACGGTATTCGTCCCGGCGGCTTCGGG
>DFYJ01000128.1 GCA_002383325.1 Candidatus Aminicenantes bacterium UBA4085 | reverse complement strand
CCGAAGCCGCCGGGACGATACCCCGAAGCGCGCACCCCGAAATCTGGCGTTGAACCGGAAATAGGGGGACGAATCGTCAGAACGAATCCAGGTCGATGCGGAGGCGCTTGATCATCTCGTTGAGCGTCGTCGGCTTGAGCCCCAGCAGAGCCGCGGCCGTCTTCTGGACACCCTTGGCCTGGGCCAGCGAAGCCTTGATCAGCCGCTTCTGGAAGGCCGAGGTCTGTTCCTTGAGGTCGAGGCTCCCCTCGAGTCCGGCCGCGGCGGCCGAGGCGGCGGCCGCCGCATCGCCCTCCGGCGCCAGCAGGAAGGCGGGCAGGTTCTCCCGGGTGATGACCCGGGCTTTGGCGAAGACCACGGCCCGCTCGATCATGTTCTCCAGCTCCCGGACGTTGCCCGGCCAGGAGCTCCGCTCCAAAATCTCCAAAACGTCCTCGGAGACGCCCTCGATGTCCTTGCCGTTTTCCTTGGCGAAGTGGGCGACGAAGTGCTTGACCAGGAGGGGAATATCCTCCTTCCTGTCGCGCAGGGGAGGCAGGTCGATCTTGATGACGTTGATCCGGTAATAGAGGTCCTTGCGGAAGGTCTTCTGGCGGATCAGCTCCTCCAGATCGGTGTTGGTGGCGGCGATGATCCGGACGTCGACCCGGATGGTCTTGGTCCCGCCCAAGCGCATGAACTCCCGCTCCTGGAGGACCCGCAACAGCTTGGCCTGCGTCTCCAGGCTGATGGACGAGATCTCGTCGAAGAAGATGGTCCCCTCATCCGCCGCCTCGAACAGGCCCTCCTTCTCGCTGACGGCCCCGGTGAAGGCCCCCTTGACGTGGCCGAACAGGTTGCTCTCCAGGAGATCGGGCGGCAGGGAGCCGCTGTTGACGGTGATGAAGGACCGGCCGGCCCGGTTGGAGTTCTGGTGGATGGCCCGGGCGGCCAGCTCCTTGCCCGTGCCGCTCTCGCCCTGGATCAGAATGGTCGAGCGGGTCGGGGCGGCGGCCCGGATGAGCTCGAAGACGCTCTCCATGACCTTGCTCCGGCCGAGGATGGCGCCGAAGCTGAACTTGCGCTCCAGCTCGCTCCGAAGGCGGAGGTTCTCGGCCTGCAGGCGCTTGTGCTCCAGGGCCCGCTCGATGGTCAGCAGAAACTCCTCGTGCTTGAACGGCTTCTGGACATAGTCGAAGGCGCCCCGCTTCATGGCCTCGATGGCCGACTCGACCGAGGCGTTGGCGGTGATGATGACGACCAGGGCCTGGGGGTCGATCCGGCGCACGGCTTGCAGGACGTCCAGCCCGTTCATGCCCGGCATGAGCAGGTCGAGCAGGAGCAGGTCGAAAGCCTGCGAGCTGTGCTTGGCCAGGCCTTCTTCGCCGTTGGCCGAGATCTCGACCTCGAAGCCCTCCGAGGTCAGGAGCTGCTGCAGGACGTCCTGGATGACGGGCTCGTCGTCGATGACGTGGATGCGGGCGGGCTGGGTCATGGTCTTACACGGCCGATCCCGGCGGCTCGGGCTTGGGCCGGCGGCGCCGGTCGAGGTCCTTGGGGATGGTGATGGTGAAGCAGGTGCCCTGGCCGGGCGCGCTGCGGACGGCGATCCGCCCGTCGTGCTCGGCGATGATGGCATGGCTGATCGATAGGCCCAGGCCGGTGCCCTTGCCCACGCCCTTGGTGGTGAAAAAGGGGTCGAAGATGCGGGCCAGGTGACGCTCCTCGATCCCGGCCCCGCTGTCGGCGATCTCGATGACGGCGTCGGCCTCGGTCTCGGCCAGGGCGATGCGTAGGCGGCCGCCCTCGGGCATGGCGTCCAGGGCGTTGAGGATGATGTTGATGAAGACCTGCTGCAGCCGCTCGCCCTGGGCCCAGACCGGCTTGATCGGCTGCAGGTCCAGGTCCAGCTCGATGGACATGTTCTTGAGCTTGTACTCGATCAGCGACAGGATCTCCCGCAGGCTGTCCTTGATGTCGACCCGGTGGAAGGCCAGATCCGACGGGTTGCGGGCGAAGGACAGCAGGTTCTTGATGATCCTCGAGACGCGGTCGGTCTGAGCCTCGATCTTGCCCAGGACCACGGCCAAGTGGTCGTCGGTCATCTTCTTCTGCAGCATCTGGACGTAGGAGGAGATGCCGGTCAGGGGGGTGTTGATCTCGTGAGCCACGCCGGCCGAGAGAAGGCCCAGGGAGGCCAGCTTCTCCGAGGTCACCAGCTGCTGCTGCAGCCGGATCTTGTCGGTGATGTCCTCGAAGACGATGATCGTGCCGTAGGACTCCAGCCTATTGTCGAGCAGCGGGGTCTTGGCCACGTCGAAGATCCTCTTCTCGCCCGAGGGCCGGGCGATGGGGATCTCGCTGAGGAGGTTGTAAGCCTCCTGGGTGTGGGAGGGGAAGAGGGCGGCGTAGGATTCGGAGTCCAGGACGGAGCTCAGCCGCTGGCCGAGGATCTCGGCTTTGCGGCGGCCGAAGAAGCCCTCCAGGACCCGGTTCCAGCCGATGATCCGGCCGCCCGTGTCCAGGACCGCCACGCCGACGGTCAGGCTCTCGATGATGTTCTCGCTGTAGTCCTTGAGCCGCTCCAGCTCGGCCGTCCGCACTCCGGCCTGTTGGTTGAGGGAGGCGTTCTCCACGGCCAGGGCCACGGGCGAGGAGACGGCCGAGAGAAGCTCCCAGTCCTCTGAGGACAGGAAGCTGGTGTCGGCCTTCTTGCCCATGGCCAGGCATCCGACCAGCTTGCCCTCGACCTTGAGGGCCAGGAAGTGCTCGAAGCCGTAGCCCGACACCCCCTCCATCTTGATCTGAAGCGCCGGCCGCTCGCTCATGCCGAACAGCGACAGCGAGTCGCGCCGGACCAGGATGTCGAGGATCTCGGGGTCCAGGCTCAGCCGCGAGGGCAGGTCGCCCCGCCCGCCGCGCGAGCCCAGGACGGCGAACTCCGCCGCGCCGGGCTCGACCGGGACAAGCAGGGCGGCGGTCCGCAGCGACAGGGCGTTGCCGATGTGTTCCAGAAGCGAGTGGGCCAGGGTCTCCAGGTTGCGCTCGCGGCCCAGCTCGCGCCCGATCGACAGCAAGGTCCGGCGGAAGGCGTAGCTGCGTTTGTAGAGGACCCGGTCGAAGAGGGACTGGAAGACCTTCTTCAGCGGGCCGAACAGGGTGGCCCCCAGGATGAGGGCGACGATGCCCAGGCTCAGGGCGTTGACCCGGTTTTCGGCGAAGATGCGGGTCTGTGAGCTGACCCCGACATAGAGCAGGGCCAGGACGAAATAGGTGAAGACCATGGTCGCGGTCTTCTTCAGGATGACTTCCAGGTCCATCAGCTTGTAGCGGGAGATGGAATAGGCGAAGGACAGCGGGATGAGGGTCTGCAGCAGGATGGTCAGCTCACCCACCTGGGAGGGGGCCTGGTCGGCCAGGAAGGGGGCGATGTAGAGGATGGTGAAGGGCAGGACTCCGAAGCCCAGCCCCGTGACGAGCCATTTGAGCTGCTTGCGGATCAGGACCGAAGGGTGGCGGAGGAAACTGTGGACGATCGTGCCCAGGGTGATGGTGGTGTAGAGGGCGAAATGGGCCAGATCGAGCTTGGCCATCAGACCATTGAGCCGCAGGATTGCGGCGTCGTCCAAGCCCCCGGCGATCGGCAGGAAGAAAAGGGCCCGCCCGGCCAGCAGCACCAGGCCCGGCAGATAGAGCAGGGCCAGGAGGATGGGCCGCTCCCGGATGACCTTCTTACGCTGGGGGAAGATGAGGAAGAAGTGGAGCAGCAGGGGCGGGAAGACGCAGAAGGCGAACTTGTCCAGTCCATAGAAGAGGCTGTCCGGGCCGTCCATCACGCCCGTGGCGGAGAAGACGTAGAACATATAGAGGAGCAGGGACAGCAGATAATAGTAGATGTTGGTGGCGGCCAGGGGATGTCCCGAGTTGAAGAAGACGACCAGGGCGATGATCAGCGTCAACAGCCCGATCAAGGCCAGGTAGTAGTAGGACAGGGGCGTTCCCCTGTGGGCCAGGGTCAGGGTCGGCGGCAGGAGGTAGCCTTCCCGGCTGATCTGGTAGGTGACCTTGCGGCCGGAGCGGGCGGCGATCCAGAGGTTCTTGACCAGGTCGATCTTGGTCCGGATGCGGTTCTCGTCGATCGACAGGAGAACGTCGCCCTTGCGGAGCATGCCGTAGAGGTAGCCGGGGCCGTTGGGATCGATCTTGACCGCGGTCAGGCCGGCCGGCCGCTGCTTCCAGACCACTCCATCCGTCGGCTCCTGCCAGCCTATCTTGCGGGCGATGTTCCACCCGCCCAGGGCCAGGAGGATCACGACGGGGGCCAGAAGCCAGTAATTCCTCTTCCTCATCGGATCAATCCAAAAATTTGAATCCAGTCTACAAAAATTTTTTCAGGGGGTCAATCGAGGATATGCCGGGCGCTCGAGCGGACGGCCCACTCGCGGCTGGTCTGACTCATCATCCGCTGCAGGGCGATGTCTTCACGCAGGCCGATGGCTTTGGTGCTGCGGGACAGGATTTGGCTCATATAGTCTGACGGGGGCCGGATCTGGTTGTCGTTCTGAGGCAGTCCGGCCGGAGCGACGGCGCCGGACAGGGCGGCCAGGGCCAGCCAGACCAGGACGGTCCGGCCGCCGCCTTGATTGGAGCTTCGCCGCATCACGCCCCCAAGGTACACGCACGGGGCGGGGCTGTCAACCCGGCCTGTTCTCCCCGATGCGCGGCCGGGGCTCCCTATGCTAGAATCCGGCCATGTCCGACCGTCCCTTCCGCATCATCCTGGCGGCGGCCGCCGCCGGTCTGGCTGCTGCCGCCCTCCTGGCCTTTCTCCTCGGCCGTTCGATCTGGGCTCTCGATGCCGCCGTCATCGGCCTTCTGCTGGTGGCCGTCTTCTTCGCGCGGCGGGCCCTGAACCTGACGCCGCTGCTCTACGGACTGATCGTGAGCATCGGGATGTTCCACTGCGCCGGCGTCGCCGGACTCTACGGGATGGTCTTCATCGGGCTGGAGTACGACACCTACGTCCACGCTTGGAATACCTTCGTGCTCGGGCTGGCGGCTTTCCGCTACATGCGGAAACATCCCGCCGGCAAAGCCGAAGCCGCGATCATGGCCCTGCTGATCACGCTCGGCCTGGGACTGGCCAACGAGCTCGTTGAATTCGCCGGCTACAAGATCGGCGGCCGGGGCGACGGCTGGTTCCTGATGGGCCCGGGCGACATCGGCCGCGAAGACGCCTACGGCAACCTGATGACCGATTTCGCCAACGACCTCGGGGGCGCCGCGGCGGGCGTGGCGGTCTCCCTTCTAGCCCTCACCCTTCGGGAGAAGCGGTCCCAGCGGCTGAAGGGCGCCGGAGGGCGGGGTTAACGCCCGGCCCTCTCCCCGGGTATAGTCAGAAGAGCGGGTTCTGTCCGTCTGGTCCGAGGACCGTCCGGACCCGAAGATCGCAAGGAGCGAGATGCCTTATTTCAAATGCCGGCTGGCCGCGGAGGACGGCCGCATCGCGACCCGCTCCGTCCCGGCCGCCTCGGCCGCCGAGTGCCGCCTCCGCTTCGCCGGCGAAGGCTTCTGCGTCCTGTCGGTCCGCCGTGACTGGCGCCGGCTGAACTTCTCCCTGGGCGGCGACCGGAAGCTGCGCGACCGCGACTTCATCACCTTCAACCAGGAGCTGCAGGCCCTGGTCCGGGCCGGCTACCCGGTCCTGCGCTCGGTGGAGATCATCTCCAACCGGACCAAGAACCTCCTGCTGCGGGACATCCTGGGCCGGGTGGCGGCCGATATCCGGCAGGGCAAAGCCCTGAGCGAGGCGTTCGCCCCCTTCGAGAAGCGCTTTTCCAAAATCTACATCGCCTCGCTGATGGCCGGTGAGACGAGCGGGAACCTGCCCGAGACCCTCGGCCAGTACATTCAGTACGCCCGGACCCTCTCCCGGACCCGCTCCCGGGTCCGCTCGGCCCTGATCTACCCGACCATGCTGCTCGTCTTCTCCCTGGCCCTGCTCGGCGTGGTCATCAACTTCGTCCTGCCCAATTTCGCCAGCTTCTACGACGACTTCGAGGCCCAGCTGCCCTTCCTAACCACGGCCCTGGTCGGCGCGGCCAAGTTCTCCCGCTCACACTGGTATATCTGGGCTCTCCTGACGGGGGGAGGGCTGCTGGCCTGGCTGCGGCTTCGCCGCGTCGAGTCGGCCCGGCTGTGGCTGGAGCGGCAGAAGCTGCGCCTGCCGCTGGGAAAGCTCATCTGGGTCGAGTCGGGGGTGTCGGCCTTCAGCCGGACCTTCAGCCTCCTGCTCCAGGCCGGCATCCCGGTCCTGGGCTCCCTGCCCCTGGCCGTCCAGGCCATTCCCAACAAATGGCTGGCCTGGCGCGCGGCCGGGATCCCCGAGCGCATTCGCAACGGCGACAGCCTTTCGGAGGGCATGGTCGAAGCGGGCTTTTTCCCCCAGCTGGCCTTGGATATGGTCCGCATCGGCGAGACTTCGGCCAACCTGGGCGGAATGCTGAAGGAGGCGGCCGACGTCTTCGACGAGCGCATCCAGACCCGCATCGACACCTTCGTCGGCCTGATCGAGCCGATCATGATCGTCTTCATGGGCCTACTCCTGGCCGGCATGCTGCTGGCCGTCTACATGCCGATCTTCAACCTCGTCCGGGTGGTGCGCTGACATGAGCCGACAAGACCCCCTCTCCGGCGTCCCGGCCGAGGAGCGCGAGACGCGCGCCCGGGCCGAGCGCTACCATGTGCCCTATCTCGACCTGGCCGCGACGACCCTGGACCGCGAGCTGATCCGCAGCTTCCCGGCCGACTTCCTCTACCGGGCCAACTTCATCCCCCTCGCGGCCGACGCCTCGACCATCCGCATCGCCATCGCCGATCCTTCGGACATCGCCACCATCGACGCCGTCGAATCCTACCTGGGCAAGAAAGTCGTCGTCGCGGCCGCCGCGCGGCGGGCCATCCAGGAAGCCCTGCGCAAGAGCGAGACCGTCCTCCAGGTCCTGCGCGACCAGACCGAGGGCTTTATCATGAAAGTCGTCGAGCGGGACGGCGGCGAGGAGGAAGAAGCCATCTCCATCGACAGCTTGGCCGGCCCGGACGGCTCGATCATCAAGCTGGTCAACACCATCATCTTCTCCGCCGTGCAGAAGCGGGCCTCGGACATCCACATCGAGTCGCGCGACGAGTGGGTTTTGGTCAAGTACCGGGTCGACGGCGTCCTGGGCGAGGTCATGGAGCCCATCGACAAGCGCTTCCAGGCGCCCATCATCTCCCGCATCAAGGTCATGTCCGACCTCGACATCTCCGAGCGGCGGGTGCCCCAGGACGGCCGCTTCCGGCTGCGGATCAAGGACAAGACCATCGACTTCCGGGTCTCGATCATGCCCTCCATCTACGGCGAGGACGCGGTCATCCGCATCCTGGACAAGGAGATGATCACCGAGTCCATCTCCGACCTCAAGCTCGACGTGCTCGGCTTCTCGGAGCCGTTGCTGCGGCGGTTCCGCCGCTACATCACCCAGCCCTACGGCATGGTCCTGGTCACCGGTCCCACCGGCAGCGGCAAGACCACGACCCTCTACGCCGCCCTGACCGAGATCCGGTCGCCCGAGGACAAGATCGTGACCATCGAGGACCCGGTCGAGTACCAGGTCGAGGGCATCACCCAGATCCCGGTCAACGAGAAGAAGGGCCTGACCTTCGCCCGCGGCCTGCGCTCCATCCTCCGCCACGACCCGGACAAGATCATGGTCGGCGAGATCCGTGATCCCGAGACGGCCCAGATCGCCATCCAGTCGGCCCTGACCGGCCACCTGGTCTTCACCACCGTCCACGCCAACAACGTCTTCGACGTCATCGGGCGCTTCCTGCACATGCAGGTCGATCCCTACAGCTTCATCTCGGCCCTCAACTGCATCCTGGCCCAGCGCCTGGTCCGGGTCCTCTGCCCGAAGTGCAAGACGCCGGTCCGCCTGAGCGACGCCGCGCTGCGCGAGGCCGGGCTCGACCCGGCGGCCTTCCGGGAGCGGACTTTCTACGAGGCCAAGGGTTGCCCGGACTGCGCCGGGACCGGCTACCAGGGCCGCACGGCCATCGGCGAGATCCTCGAGCTGAGCGACCCGATCCGGGAGCTGATCCTGGAGCGCAAGCCCCTGTCCGAGGTCCGCCGCAAGGCCAAGTCCGAGGGCATGACCTTCCTGCGCGAGGTCGGGATGGACAAGGTTCTGCAGGGCCTCACGTCGCTGCGCGATCTCAACAAGGTCACCTTCGTGGAGTAGCCGATGCCTACGCTGCCCCCCGTCCTGAAACGCCCCCTGGCCCGGCTGGAGCGCTGGCTCCGGGAGCCTTTCCACCCCCGGGCCGGATTCGCTCTCTCCCGCGGCCGCCTCCTGGGGGCGGCCCTGGCGGCCAAGGAAGCCCGGGTCGCGGCCCACGCCGCCCTGGTCCTGCCGCCGGGAGCTCTGGAGCCCTCTTTCGACCGGCCCAACATCCCACACCCCGGTCCGCTGGAGGAGCGCATCCGCGATGCCGCCCGGCGCCTCGGGATCGGCGGCGCGGATATCGTCCTGCTGCCGCCGGAGGCCTGCTTCAAGTCCTTCGTCCTGCCCTTCGACGACTTCCCGGCGGCCGCTGAAGAGCGGAAGGTCCTCCTGAAGCACCGGCTCGACAAGCTCATGCCGACGCGTCCGGAGGACGTCCGGATGTCCTATGACGTCCGGCCCCGCGAAGGCGGGGTCCGGGTCTTCCTGAGCCTGGCCCGGACCGCGGTCATCGAGGAATACGAGCGCCTCTTTGCCCTGCAGGGCCTGCGGCCGCGCGCCGTCGGTCCGCCGTCTCTCGGCCTGGCCGGCTGCGTCCCGGGGGAGCCCGACCGCTTGGAGCTCCTGGCCGATATCGATGAAGAGGGCATCGGGCTCCTGGCCTTGGACGGGCCCGACGTCGTCCTCCACCGCTTCAAGCCGTTCCACGCCGGGTCCGGCCCGGACAATCCGGCCGAGGCGCGGCTGGCCCAGGCCGCGACCGAGATCGAGAATACCCTCCACTTCCTGGAGGACCGGGAAGCCTGGAAGGGCGGCACGGTCCGGATCCGATCGACTCTGCAGCCGGCCTCGGGTGAGCCCGCCGCCTTCCTAGGCGCGCGCCTGTCCGCTCCGGTCAGCCCGATCGCCTGCCCGGTGCCGCTGTCCGCGGCGGCCGCCGACAAGGCGCTCTTCGCGCCTCTTCTGGGGCACTTGTCATGAGCGCCGCCGCCAAGCCCGCCGTCAACCTGGCCAGCCGGCCCCGGCGCAACCAGCGCTTCTTCTTCAGCGCCGCGGCCGGGTTGCTGCTGCTGGCCCTCCTTACCGGGGGACTGGGCCTGGGCTCGCTCGTCCGGGCCAAGCGGATCCAGGCCGAGGCCTCCCGCGAGACGGTCCGCTTGGAGTCCGTTCGGACGGGCCAGGACCGCCTGCGCGCGGAGAGGCAGAGCGAAGCGCTGCGCCTCCGGATCATGCTCAAGGACAAGGTTGAGATTCTCAACCAGGCCCTGATCATGAAGGGCTTCAGCTGGACGGAGTTCTTCGGCCTGCTCGAGACGGCCCTGCCGGCTTCGAGCTACATTTCCTCCATGGCTCCCGTCTCGTCGGTGGACGGGAGGCTGGAGGTCCGCTTCAAGGCCGTCTCGCCGGACCTGCGCGACATCCTCCGGCTCGTCCAGAACCTGGCCGCGGCCGTCGGCCGCACCCCCCTGGTCCAATCCGAAACCCGGGCCGGGGGACAGACCGTCTCGGAGATCACCCTGACCTATGAGAGAACTCATTGACCGCCTGACCCCGCGGGAGCGGACGGTGTTGTCCGCCCTGCTGGGGGCTTCCATTCTCTTCGCGGCCGTCTTCATCTATGTCTTCCTCCAGGAGCGCCCGGCCGCCCGCCGTTGGACGGCCCGCCTGGACGAGGCCAGGCGGACGGATTTGGCGCTGTCCCGGCAGTGGAAGTCGGCCGAGGAGGAGTGGAAGCAATGGAAGGGGGCCGAGGTCGATCTGGCCGAGCTTGAGGCCGGGCCGCTCTACAAGGGCGAGGCCGGCTACCGCGACTTCCGGCTCGACCTGCAGGCCTTGTTCGACCAGGCCGGGATCACGGTCGACGATCTGTCCTTCAGCTACGCCGAGTTCGCCAAGGACGGCGTCCGCCGGATGAGCGCCTCCTTCGCCTTCAGCGGGACTTACGCCGCTCTCAAGGCACTCCTTGACTGGGTCGAAAAGCGTCCGCGCCTCTTGTGCGTGGAGAAGGTCGATTTTCTGGACATCGGCAGCCGGCCGGGCTTCCTGGAGCTGCGGGTGACCATGGCGGGGTACCATGAAGACTGAAGCCGCGCGCGGTTCGCTCTGGATTCTTCTCTTGGCAGCGGCCGCTCTCTGCCCGGGGCAGACCCCGCCGGCCTCGACCAAGCCGGCTCCCGAGCCGAAGCGGCTGCTGCGCATGGAAAACCTCAAGCCGCGGGAGCTCCCGCCGGCCGCCGCCAAGCGGGATATCTTCTCGCCGGGCGGATATGCGGAATCCGTCGTTTCCGGCCCCGCCGGCCGCCCCCTGGCCGGGAAAGCGGGCGGGGCGATCGAAGCGGCCGAGCTGGCGGAGCCGCCCGCCCCCGTGCTGTCCGTGCGTTTCGTGGGGTACAGTTTCAACGAGGCCAGCAGCCGAACCGTCGGTCTCATCCTCGTCGATGGCGTCGCCCGGGCCGTGGGCGAGGGGGACGTCCTGCCCGACGGGCTCAAGATCATCCGCGTCTCCCGCGACCGGATCGAAGTCGAGAAGCCCGGCGGGGAGATCCTGACCTTCAGCCTGGAAGGAGACAAGCGATGAAGAAAGTCGCGCTCATCCTGCTGGCAGCCTTGTCCGCCGGAGCCTGCGTCACGCTGAGCCCCAACTACAAGCTGGGGACCGCGGCCGAGATCGCCAAGCGGTTCGACGAGGCCATCGCCCATTATGAAAAGGCGGCCTTGGAGAATCCCAAGGAATCGGTCTACCGCATGGCCGCCGAGCGGGCCCGGCTGTCGGCCAGCTTGTTCCATCTGCAGGAAGCCCGGAAGCTGGCCGCCGACGGGAAGAAGGATGAGGCGGCGGCCGCATACCGCAAGGTCCTGACCTACAATCCCCGCGACAGCCAGTCGGCCCTGGAAGCCAGGCAGCTGGCCGCTCCGGCGCCGGCGGCCCCGGCCGGGCCGGCTAAGATCGAGTTCCCGATCAAGCTGCGGACCAAGGACGAGCCGCTCCAGGTCAAGGTGCCGGTCGAATCCAGCCTCCGCTCGATCTTCCTGACCCTGGGCCGGGCGGCCGGGATCAACGTCGTCTTCGACTCCGGCTTCCGGGACGTGCCCTACACGGCCGACCTGTCCGGACAGACCTTCGAGCAGGCCCTCAGGAGCCTCTGCCAGGCGACCAAGAACTTCCACCGCATCGTCGACGAGCGGACCGTCCTGGTCATCCCGGACGAGCCGCTCAAGCGGGTCCAGTTCGAGGTCACCTGCATCCGGACCTTCCATCTCTCCAACATCGCCGGCCAGGATGTCTTCGCCGCCCTGACCCAGATGCTGCGGGCCCAGTACGCCGCGCCCAACGTCATCTTCGACAAGGACCAGAACACGGTCACCGTCCGCGGCACGGCTGAGATGGTCGAGCTGGCCGGAAGCCTGATCCGCGGCTGGGACAAGCCCAAGGGCGAGATCGTGGTCGATGTCGAGATCATGGAGGTCTCGCGGACCAAGGTGCGCCAGCTGGGTATGGATTTCGGCGACGGCACCGTCGGGCTGCGCTACGACGGCGGGACCGACACCGGCGACGACACGGCCAGCTGGTTCAGCCTCAAGAGCCTGGTCTTGGGGCAGGCCGGCAGCTACTCCGTGACCCTGCCCTCGGCCTACCTCCAGATCCTGGAGTCGGACTCCGACACCAAGATCATCGCCCAGCCCCGCCTGCGGGGCGTCGCGGACGAGAAGATCACCTACAAGGTCGGCCAGAAGGTCCCCATCCCCCAGACGACCTACGTGGCGGTCGCGGCCGGCGGCTACGCCTCCAACCCCCTGACCAACTTCCAGCAGCAGGATGTCGGCATCGAGATCAACTTCACCCCGCGGGTCCATCGGGAGAGGGAGGTCACCCTCGACGCCGAGATCAAGGTCACGTCCATCGGCGGCACGGGCTACGCCGACATCCCCATCATCAACAACCGCGAGATCAAGAACGTCGTCCGGCTGAAGGACGGCGAGACCCAGCTCATTGCCGGCCTAATCCGCGACGAGGAGCGCAAGTCGATCGCCGGGATTCCCGGCTTGAAGGACATTCCCGGCCTGGGCCGCCTGTTCGGGGCCGAGACGACGAACCTCGAGCAGACGGACGTCATCATCACCATCACGCCCTACGTGATCCGGCCCCTGGCCGACACGGAGGCGGGCGCGCCGCCCATCTGGGTCGACGTGGACGCCTCGGGCGGGGCCGCCCCGGCCGGGG
>DFYJ01000030.1 GCA_002383325.1 Candidatus Aminicenantes bacterium UBA4085 | reverse complement strand
CTGGACATACTATAGGGGGGTATGGTATAAAGAGGGCGGTGGTGCCCGATGACATCACGAACCAAGCCGCCCGCCGACGACATCAGCCGGCTGGGCAAGATCGAGGGGCAGGTGCGCGGCATCCGGAAGATGGTCGAGGACGGCCGCTACTGCATCGACATCCTGACCCAGCTGAGCTCGGTGGCCGGGGCACTGGCCAGGGTCGAGGAGAATATCCTGGCCCGCCATCTCCAAACCTGCGTACGGGCCTCCCTGTCCGGCCGCGACCGCGGCGACCAGGACCGCAAGATCGCTGAGATCGTCGACTTGCTGGGCCGCTTCCGGGCCCGCTCCTAGGAGGATCAGCATGAGCGAAAAGAAGTCGAGCGGATCGGTCCCGGCCAAGGCCGAGATTGCCGTCCAGGGCTTGCATTGCGCCTCGTGCGTGCGGCGGGCCGAGACCGCCCTGCAGGGCGTGAAAGGCGTCGTCAGCGCCTCGGTCAATCTGGCCACCAACCGGGCCACGGTCGTCTACTTGCCCGGCGAAGTCGGTCGGACCGGACTGGAGGCGGCTATCGAGAGCGCCGGCTACGGGGTCGTCCGCGCCTCCGGCGAGGAGGACGAGGAAGAGGCCGAGGCGAAGGCGCGGGACCGCGAGCGGCGGCTTCTGCGGTCCCGCTTTCTCATCGGCCTGGCCCTCAGCGCCGCGATCATGGCCGGAAGCATGGGGCATCTCGTCCCGGGCTTCCCGGACTTCCTAAGCAGCCCGTTTCTGCTCGGAGCCTTGGCCACTCCCGTCCAATTCTGGATCGGGGCCCGCTTCTACAAGGGCGCCTGGGCTGCATTCCGCCGCCGTTCGGCCGACATGAACACCCTGGTCGTTGTCGGCACCACGGCCGCCTACGGCTACAGCGTCGCGGCCACCCTGGCTCCGGAGCTCTTCCGGCGGGGAGGACTGAGCCCGCATGTCTACTTCGATACTTCGGCCGTGATCATCACCCTGATCTTATTCGGCAAGCTGCTGGAGGCCGGAGCCAAGGGCCGGGCCTCCTCGGCCATCAGGACGCTCATCGGGCTGCAGCCGAAGACCGCCCGCGTGCGGCGCGGGCCGGCCGAGACGGAGATCCCCCTCCAAGATGTTCGGGTCGGCGACGTCCTGGTCGTCCGTCCCGGTGAGCGGGTTCCCGTCGACGGCGTCGTCCTCAGCGGACGCTCGGCGGTGGACGAGTCGATGATCACCGGGGAGAGCCTGCCCGCGGCCAAGGCGGCCGGCGATCGGGTCACGGGAGCGACGATGAACCGGACGGGCGGATTCGAGATGCGGGCCGAGCGGGTCGGCCGGGACACCGTCCTGGCCCAGATCGTGCGCCTGGTCCGGGAAGCTCAGGGCTCCAAAGCGCCTATTCAGCGGCTGGCCGATTCGATCGCATCCGTCTTCGTCCCGATCGTCTTCTCCATCGCCGTCCTGACCTTTGTCGCGTGGTTCGACTTCGGCCCGGCGCCGGCGCTGACCATGGCTTTGCTCAATTTCGTAGCCGTGATGATCATCGCCTGTCCCTGCGCCCTGGGCCTGGCCACGCCGACGGCCATCATGGTCGGAACCGGCAAGGGGGCCGAGATGGGCATCCTGATCAAGAACGGAGAGAGCCTGGAGACGGCCCATAAGATCACGACGGTGGTCTTCGACAAGACCGGCACCTTGACCAAAGGAGCCCCCGAAGTCACCGACGTCCTGGCCGCCGAGGGCTGGGACGAAATGCGGCTCCTGGCGCTGGCGGCCTCGGCCGAGCGACTTTCCGAGCATCCCTTGGCCGAGGCGGTCGCTGCGGCGGCCCGCGTCCGAGGCCTGGAGATCGTCCCCGCCTCGGACTTTGCCGCCCTGGAGGGAAGGGGGGTGGAAGCGTCCGTGTCCGGCCGGACCGTCCTGATCGGCAACCGGGCCCTGCTCGAAGAGCGGGGCGTGGACCCTTCGGCTCTGGCGGCCCGGGCTGAGATCCTGGCCGGAGAAGGCAAGACCCCGGTCTTTGCCGCCGTCGACGGACGGGCGGCTGGGCTGCTGGCCATCGCCGATCCGCTCAAGGACGGCGCGGCGGCGGCCGTCAGCCGGCTTCGCGAGCTCGGCCTGGAGACGGTCATGCTGACGGGCGACCATCGCCGGACGGCCGAAGCGGCGGCCCGGGCCGCGGGTGTTGATCGCGTCCTGGCGGAGCTCCAGCCCGAGGCGAAGACGGCCGAGATCCGCCGGCTGCAGGCCGAAGGGAAGCGGGTGGCCATGGTCGGAGACGGCATCAACGACGCGCCGGCCCTGGCCCTGGCCGATATCGGCATCGCCATCGGCACCGGTACCGATGTGGCCATGGAAGCGGCCGACATAACCCTGATCCGGGGCGATCTGGCCGGCGTCGCCCGGGCTGTAGCCCTCAGCCGCCGGACCATCCGGACCATCCGGCAGAACCTCTTCTGGGCCTTTTTCTACAACGTCATCGGCATCCCGATCGCGGCCGGGATCCTCTACCCGTTCTTCGGCCTCCTGCTCAACCCGATGCTGGCCTCGGCCGCCATGGCCTTCAGCTCGGTCACGGTGGTCTCGAATTCGCTCCGCCTGCGGCGCTTCCGCCCGGGCGCCTGAGGAGGGCGTCATGACCGCAAAGATCCTGGTGACTCTGGCCGGGCTGGCCCTGGTCGTTTTCATCAACGTCTATTTCTTCCCCCGGCGCCGCCGAGGTTGAATTGACTGTTCCTATCAAGGCACGCTATAATAAAGCTCGGGGCGCGCTCTCCAAGGGCGCCCGGGCTATGGAGCTGTTCATGAAAAAAGGAAGCTGGCTGATGTTCGCCCTGCTGGCCGTCGTGGTCGCGGGAATAGCGCTGGGCGCGGCCCAGTCGGCCGACAAGGCCAAGGATCCGGTCTGCGGCATGTCCGTGGACAAGGCCTCGGCCAAGTGGACCTATGCCTACAAGGGCGAAACGTATTATTTCTGCGGCGAGAGCTGCCAGACGGTCTTCGTCAAGGAGCCGGAGAAGTACCTGACCGCCCGGGCCGAGACCAAGCCCATGCGCGGCATGATGGGCCAGGGCATGATGCAGGGCCGGATGATGCACAACCAGGCCGCCGACCCGGCCAAAGCCGTCGATCCGGTCTGCGGCATGTCCGTGGACAAGGCCTCGGCCAAGTGGAAGTCCGAGTACAAGGGCTCGACCTACTTTTTCTGCAGCGGAGTCTGCAAGACGATGTTCGACAAGGAGCCGGGGAAGTACCTGGCGGCCCCAGTCGAGGCCGGGGAGCACATGGAGCACGGCCAGGGGATGGCCGGCGGCGGCATGATGGCTCTGCCTGACGTCGAGCGCAAGGTCGAGATCCTCAAGGACGGCATCGTCATCACCATGACCTCCAAGAACCCCGAGACGGTCAAGAAGCTGCATGAGCACGCGGCCCAGATGGCGGAGGGCATCAAGAAGTGACTCCCGCGGAAGCTGTCTGGGGGGATGTCGAGCGGATCAGGGCCACCCGTCCGCTCGTCCACAATATCACCAACTACGTGGTCATGAATCTGACGGCCAACGCCCTTCTGGCTCTGGGAGCTTCGCCGGTCATGGCCCATGCGGCGGACGAAGCGGCGGACATGGCCAAGATCGCCCAAGCCCTTGTTCTCAATCTCGGCACCCTGAGCCGGCCGTGGATCGAGGCGATGCAGCTGGCAGCGGCGGCGGCCCGGGCCCGGGGGATTCCCATCGTCCTTGACCCGGTCGGGGCGGGGGCGACCCGCTTCCGGACCGCCTCCGCCCTGAACCTGCTGCAGAGCTTCCGGCCGTCCATCGTGCGCGGCAACGCCTCCGAGATCCGGGCCCTGACCCTGGCCGAGCGTGTGACCAAAGGCGTGGACAGCCGCCACGACTCGGCCGACGCTCTGGACGCTGCGCGCGAGCTGCACGATGTCTATGGCGTGGTGGTCAGCATCAGCGGTCCGGTCGACATCATCGTCGGCGGCCCCCGGGTCCTGCGGGTATCCAACGGACATCCCCTGATGCCGCGGGTCACGGGCTTGGGCTGCACAGCCACAGCCTTGACAGCCGCTTTCGCCGCGGTCAATCCCTCGCTGCCGGCGGCCGCGGCCCACGCCATGGCGGTGATGGGGATCGCCGGGGAGATGGCCGCCGAGGGAGCCGCCGGCCCGGCCTCGCTGGAGGTCCGCTTCATCGACGCCCTCTACGCTCTGACGGAGGACGATGTCCGGTCCCGCCTGAGGCTGGAAGAGGGCGAGTGAGGCGGCCCTTCGACCCGCGGCTCTACCTGGTCACCGACCGGGGATTGGCCGCGGGGCGAAGCGTGGAGGAGATCGTCGCCTCCGCGGTCCGGGGCGGCATCACCGCCGTCCAGGCGAGGGAGAAGCGGCTGCCCACCCCTGATTTCGTCGCGGCGGCCCTCCGGCTGAAGTTGCTTCTGGCTCGCTCCGGGGCGCCTCTGATCATCAACGACCGGATCGACGTGGCTCTGGCCGCGGGCGCCGCCGGCGTCCATCTAGGGCAGAGCGATGCCTCGCCCTCCGAAGCCCGCCGGCTCCTCGGCCCGGAGGCGATCATCGGGCTGTCCGTGGAGACGATGGATCAGGTGCGGGCGGCTGAAGGCGAAAACATTGATTACCTGGGCGTCAGCCCGATCTTCGCCACGCCGACCAAAACCGATGCCGGACCCGGCTGGGGGATTGAGGGGTTGCGGCGTCTCCGGGCCGCCACGCGCCTGCCGCTCGTCGGCATCGGAGGAATCTCCGCGGCCAATGCCGCCGCCGTCCTGGAAGCCGGTGCCGACGGCATCGCCGTCGTCTCGGCCATCATGTCCGCGCCGGATCCCGAAACCGCCGCCCGCGAGCTGCGGGTTATCGTCGATCTCAGGCGTAGGAGTGCAGGCCGCTCAGAAGGTAGTTGACGCCGAAGAAGGTGAACAGGGCGGCCAGGAAGCCGAGGATGGCGATCCAGGCCGAGCGCTTCCCTTTCCAGCCCATGACGACGCGGGTGTGCAGGTAGAGGGCGAAGACGAACCAGGTGATCAGGCTCCAGACTTCCTTCGGGTCCCAGCTCCAATAAGTTCCCCAGGCCTTCTGGGCCCAGACCATGCCGAAGACGAGGCCGCCCAAGGTGAAGAGGGGGAAGCCCACGGCAACGCATCGGTAGCCGACCGAGTCCATCCGCTCCTTCTTTTCGGCGTCCCGGGTTGTCAGGTACATAAGGCTGGTGATGAAGGCCACGGCGAAGAAGGCCTCGCCGATCAGCGTCACTGAGACGTGCAGCCACAGCCAATAGCTCTGCAGGGCCGGCACCAGCGGGGCGGCTTCCTTGGGCATGAGGGGCGAGGAGGCCAGGGCCATCAGCCCGAGCGTGATCAGCAGGATGTAGAGTCCGACCCGGGGGATGCGGATGCGGAGGCTGACCAGGACGAAGGCCAGCACCGAGGCCCAGGCCAGGAACGACAGCGACTCGTACATGTTGGTGAAGGGGGCGTGGCCGCTCTCGACCGTCCGCAGGACCAGGGCTCCGGTATGGACGACCAGGCCGGTGACGGCGGCCGCGAACCCGGTCCGGGCCGGCGCCTCCTTTCCGCGGAGCTGGAAGAGGAGGTAGAAAAGCGCGGCCGCGGCGTAGACCGCCATGGCCGCGGCGAAGAGAGTCGATTCGCTCATGGCGTCCTCCGCAGCGACTCGGTCAGGGAAGCGAATTCGGCCGCCAGGCGATCCTTCCCTTTGGCGGCCTGACCGCCCAGCCGGATCTCGGTCTGGCCTTTGGACTCTTCCAGCACGGCCCTGATCTCGCGGGGGGGCCAATAGAAGGCTAGGAAGAGCCCGGCCAAGCCGAGAATACAGCCCAGCCAAATGAAGGGCACGCCCGGATCCTTGGCCGTCTCCAGAACGGTCAAGGGCGGCGCGTCGATGTCCTTGATCCGGATGTCCAGGTCGGGCTCGCGGCGGCCGTGAAGCCCGGAGACATCCGGATGGCGGGCGAAGATCCAGCCCTGGTATTCCTGGACTCCGCCCCGGCTGACCTCGACCAGGGCGGCCGGGTTGTCGGGCCGGAGGGAGCGGGTCGAAGGCTTGCCGCTTCCGTCCAGAACGAAGTCGGGCAGGAAGCGCCGCACGGCGATCTCGGTGCCTTGGGCGTCACCGAGCGGAAGGGCCTGACCGGGGGACAAGGCGAGGGTCTCGTCGGGCCCGCCCTCCTCTTGGCCGCGTACGGCCAAGGTCAGCCGCGCGGCGTCCCAGTCATAGTCGTAGCTCATCTGATAGAACGAGTAGCCCCGGTGAACCAGCGGGTGATTGACCGCGATGACGGCTTGGCGCGCCGGCTTCCCGTCCTCGACGACCGTCACCGCGCTCTTCCATGCTTTGACGCTCCCGTCCGGGTGGTACTCGGTCGTGAAGTCATCCAGGCGGAGGGCGAAGCCGGCCCCCGGGACCTCGGCCGTGCGGCCGCGGCCTATCGGGAGTTCGGCCCGGAAGCCGCCCGCGGCCGAGACGATGCCGCCGGCCAGGAGGACGAGCAGCCCGGCGTGGACGACATCCGCGCCGAACAGGCCGGCCGTGCGCTTGCGGGCCAGAAGATGCCGGCGGCCGTCAAGGCTCAGGCCGCGGACCCGAAAGCCCAAGCTTCGCAGCGAAGACTCCAGAGCCGTCCCGACCTGGGCCGCCGGGGCGGAACGCTTGATCCGGTCATGCAGCTTGAGGGCCTCCAGGGCCCGGGCATCCGTCTCCACCCGCGGCCGGAGGGCCCGGCAAATCTTGCCGGGCAGACGGGTCAGGGTGCAGACGGCGATATTGAGTCCCAGCAGGGCGACCAGGCCGAGGTACCAGAAAGAATGATAGAGCCGGGTCAGGCCGGAGGCGGCCAGCAAGCCGGCCGCGCCGCCGTACCGGGCGGCGTAATCCTCGGGAGCGCCTCCCTGGGGGATGAGGGTCCCCAGAATGGAGGCCGCGATGAGGAGGATGATCAGGACGATCGCCAGCCGCAGGGAGCTGAAGAGGCGGAGGGCGGAGCGCACTACTTGATCCGGGCCTTCTTGCGGGCGGCGGCGGACTTCTTCTCCTGGATATCCATGACGTCCTGCAGCGAGACGCCGTCGAAGTAGTCCTTCAGCATGTAGGTGGCCGTCTTCCAGATCTCGTAGGTGCCGCAGGTCGAGATTTTATCGCAAACGCCCTCGTCCTCGACGCATTCCACCAGGCTGCAGGTGCCCTCCAGGGCGTGCAGGATATCGCAGAGCTTGATGTCCTTGGGCGAGCGGGACAGGGTGTAGCCCCCGCCGGCGCCGCGGATGCTCTTGACCAGCTTGTTGATCTTGAGCGGGATGATGATCTGCTCGAGGTAGCGGATGGAGATTCCCTCTTCGTCGGCTACGCTCTTGAGGATGACGGTCTCCTGCGATTCGCGGTAGTGGCGGGCTAGGCTGACCATGAGGCGGGTCCCGTAGCGGCCTTTGGTCGAGAGCTTGATCATTCCGAACTCCTGCGCGGCGCGGCGTTTCCAGACATCGCCCTTCATGATAGTCCAAGCCGGGGCTCCATATCAACCTAATTTTATAGATTTGATCAAGATAGCGGGCCGGGGAGCGCCCGGCCGCCTTGACACTTCCTCGGCCCCGAAGGTATCCTAGCCCCTCGCGGCCTCGGGAGCCGCGCGGGCGTCAGCATCCCCACCAAAGGACATCATCATGAGCAAGGAAATTCTCCTCGGCGACGAGGCCGTCGGCCTGGGCGCGGTCCATGCCGGACTCAGCGGAGCCTACTCCTACCCCGGCACGCCGGCCTCCGAGATCATGGAGTACCTGCTGCGGATCAATCGAGGCGGGAGCTTCCGGGCGGCCTGGTCGGTCAATGAGAAGACGGCCTTCGAGGAGGCCCTGGGCTGCTCCCACGCCGGCAAGCGGGCCTTCGTCTCCTTCAAGCACGTCGGCCTGAACGTGGCCGCCGACCCGTTCATGAGCAGCTCTCTGACCGGGGCCAACGGCGGCTTCATCGTCTGCTCGGCCGACGATCCCAGCATGCACAGCTCGCAGAACGAGCAGGACACCCGCAATCACGCTGTCGGCTCGCGCGTGCCCGTGCTCGAGCCGTCAGATAGCCAGGAAGCCCTGACGTTCGTGAAGCGCGCGTTCGAGCTTTCGGAGCGTTTCGACGTGCCGGTGATCGTACGCATGACCACCCGCGTCTCCCACGGCAAGAGCCTCGTGGAGCAGGGCGAACGTCACGACGTGGCGGTGCGCCCGTACCAGCGCGACGTCCGCAAGAACGTCATGTTGCCGGGCAACGCGAGGCTGCGCCAGCGGCAGGTCAACGCGCGCGAGACCGAACTCGTGGCGTACGGAGCTGCCGCTGAGGAGAACCGCGTCGAATACCGCGACACGTCGCTCGGTGTGATCACCTCCGGTATCGCATACCAGTACGTGCGTGAGGGCCTACCGGACGCCTCCACGCTCAAGCTCGGCCTGACGGTGCCGCTCCCAGATGACCTCATCCTCGAGTTCGCCTCGAAGGTCGACCGCGTCGTGGTCATCGAAGAGCTCGATCCGTACCTGAGCCTCAGAGTGAAGGCACTGGGAATCCCGCTTGTTGAGCACGGACTGCCGCGCAGCGGTGAGTTGTCGCCACGGCTCGTTGCGGAGGCGTTCGGCAGTGGGGCGCTGCCCGTTCGTGACGAGGTGCAGGGCCTTCCGCCGCGTCCGCCGTTGCTCTGCCCGGGTTGCCCGCACCGCGGGCTCTTCTACTCGCTCGGCAAGATCCGGGCGGTGGTGACTGGAGACATCGGCTGCTATACGCTGGCGTCGCTGGCGCCGCTTTCCGGCATGGACAGCTGCGTGTGCATGGGCGCGAGCATCGGCATGGCGCACGGCGTGGACCTCGCGGGGTCGGTCGAGCGGCCTATCGTGGCTGTCATCGGCGATTCCACGTTCGCGCACTCGGGCATCACCGGTCTGCTGCACATGGCGTACGCGGGCTCCACCGGCACGGTCATCATCCTGGACAACCGCACCACGGCCATGACGGGCCATCAGGGCAATCCGGTCAACGGTGTGTTCATCGACGGATCGGCAGCGCCGGAGCTCGATCTCGAGGCGCTGTCGCGTGCGGTGGGCGCGGTGTCCGTGCGCACCGTCGACCCGCATGAGCTCGACGCGACGCTTGCGGTGCTCCGCGAGGAGACAGCGGCCCAGCATCTGAGCGTGATCATCGCGAAGGNNCATCAAGGAGGCAAAGGACCCGTACGCGATCGACGAGGAGCTCTGCACCAAGTGCGGGGCATGCATCCGTCTCGGGTGCCCCGCGATCTCGCGCGATGACACGGGGCGGGCCGTGATCGACACGGCCACCTGCGTGGGGTGCGGTCAGTGCGTGCAGGTGTGCAGGTTCGACGCCGTCGTGCGTGTGGGCCCCTCCTGCGACTTCGGGGGTGGACGATGAGCATCACAACGGTCGTGCTCGCGGGTGTCGGCGGTCAGGGGACGATCCTGGCAGGCGATGTCCTGGCTAAGGTCGCCGTCGCCGAAGGCCATGACGTGAAACTCTCCGAGGTCCATGGGATGGCGCAGCGCGGAGGTTCGGTGGAGACGTTCGTGCGCTTTGGCGCGCAGGTCTTTTCGCCGGTCGTGGACCAGGGCGTGGCGGATCACCTCATCGCGTTCGAGATGACCGAGGCGGCCCGAACGCTGCGCTACCTGAGGCCCGGGGGCACCCTGGTGGTGAACCGGCGCGTCATGGCGTCATTGCCGGTGCTGATCGGCGACGTGCCCGCCCCGGACGGACTGGAAGCTGCGCTTTCAAGCGAGGGTGCGATCTTCCTGGACGCCGAGGCGCTCGCCTGTGAGGCGGGGAGTCCGCGTTCGGCGAACATCGTGTTGATGGGTGCCGCATCGTACGGCCTCCCGTTCGACACGAGAACATGGGAGCGGGTCATCGGCGAACGTGTGCCGCCGAAGACTGTCGAAGCGAATCTGCGTGCCTTCCACCTCGGACGGGACGCCTGTGCGGAGGGAGCGTGCGTGCTGTGATGGATCGGGCGGTCGTCAAGCAGTTGTCGGTGTTCATCGCCAATGAGTCCGGCCGTGTGAGCGAGGTGACGGGCATCCTCGGCGACGCGGGCATCAACATCCGTGGTTTCTCGGTATCCGATACCGCGGACTACGGCATCCTCCGCCTGGTCGTCGACAAGCCTCAGGAGGCGTTCGACACGCTGAGCGGTGCGGGTTTCACCGTGCGGCTCGATGATGTCATCTGCATCGACCTGCCCGACGTTCCCGGTGGGCTCTCGGCGGTCCTCAAGGTCGTGTCGGATGCCGGGGTGAACATCGAGTACGTGTACTCGCTGATCGCCACGTACGTGGTCTTGAACGTGGGTGATGTGGACCGGGCACTGCGTCTGCTGAGCGGACGGCCGGTCAAGCTGGTGTCGCAGGCGGATCTGGCCGCCGTGCTGCAGTAGGACCCGGTGCGCAAGGTACCGGGTGCGGGGAGCCAGACGGCAGTGGCGTGAGAGGGGCGGGTGTGGCCATGAGAGGCATGAGGTCGATGACGCGCGCGGCTGCGGCGTTGCTGGTGGCGGTGTGTCTGCCGGTCGTGGGGTGTTCCAGTGCGGACACCGGTGCGGATGAGGGCGCCGAGCCCTATCGTATCGGTGCCGTCCTGTCTCTCACAGGCAGCTACGCGGGCCTCGGCATCCCCGAGAAGCAGGCGATCGACCTTGAGGTGGCCCGCATCAACGAGGCGGGCGGCATCAACGGTCGCGAGATCGAGGTCATCTACGAGGACGACGCCACCGATGCGGCAAAGGCGCAGGCGGCCGCGGTGCGGTTGATCGACGAAGAGGGCGTGCTCGCGATCATCGGCGCGTCGGGCACCGGTCAGACCGTGGCCATGCGCTCGGACGCCGAGCGTGCCGGCGTCCCGATCGTCTCGATGGCGGGCGGATCGGTGATCACCGACGACTTCTCGGAGTGGGTGTTCCAGACGCCGTGGCCCAACCGGATCGTCATCCCGTTCGTGCTCAAGCAGATGGCTGCCGCGGGGCACACCAACGTCGCGCTCATCAGCGATACCGGCGGTTACGGCGTTGACGGGCGCGACTACGTGGTCGCGCACGCTCAGGAAGCCGGTGTCACGCTCGTGGCCGATGAGACCTTCAACGCCGGCGACACGGACATGTCATCGCAGTTGACGAAGATCCGAGCGGCCGACCCGGATGCGGTGCTTATCTGGGCCGCGGGCAAG
>DFYJ01000120.1 GCA_002383325.1 Candidatus Aminicenantes bacterium UBA4085 | reverse complement strand
CTTGGGGTAAAGTCAGGTAAATTAGCATACGTCTGGAAATAATAATAGCAGACACATACCAATTAAAAATTAGAATGTGTCTGCTATTTCAAATTAAGTATGTGTCTGGTAATTAGCGGGAGCCGCTGCCGTTGAGATATTTGAGGAACTCGCTGTCCGTGCCCAGCAGGAGCCAGGTCTCCTTCGTCAGGCTGGTCCGGTAGGTGTCCAGCGACTTCATGAAGGCGTAGAACTCGGGATCGAGGTTGTAGGCCTGGGCGTAGATGCGGGTCGCCTCGGCGTCGGCCTTGCCCTTGACCTCCTGGGCCTTGCTGTAGGCCTCCGATTGGATCCGCTTCAGCTCCTTTTCCTTCTGGCCCCGGATCTCGGCGCTCTTGCCGTCGCCCTCGGAGCGGTACTTGGCGGCGATCCGCTTGCGCTCGGCGATCATCCGGTCGAAGACCTTGCGCTGGACCTCCTCGACGTAGTTGACCCGCTTGACCCGCACGTCCTTGAGCTCGACCCCGAACTGAGAGGTGATCTTAGCCGCGTTCTCCAAGACCAAGTTGGAGAGCTTCTCCCGGCCGGTCTCGATCTTGGCCGTAACCTCGGAGAAATCCTGCAGGGCCGAATCCTCGGAGATTTCGAAAGGCCGGTTGGAGGAGCGGACGATCTCGATCAGGTCGAACTTGGCGATGGTGTTGCGGGTCTCGCCGTCGACGATATCGTCCAATCGCGAATGGGCGCCGCGCTCGTCGTTGACCCGCTGGAAGAAGACCAGCGGGTCGCTGATCCGCCATCGGCAGTAGGTGTCGACCCAGATGTACTTCTTGTCCTTGGTCGGGATCTGGTTGGGATCGCCGTCCCAGGCCAGCCAGCGCTTCTCGAAGTAGTTGGCTTTCTGGATGAACGGCGTCTTGAAATGGACGCCCGGCTTAGTGATCGCGCCGCCGATCGGCTCGCCGAACTGGGTGACGACGACTTGGTTTGTCTCGCTGACGATATAGACGGATCCGGTCAGGAGGACCACGGCGATCAGGGCCAGGCCGGCCAGCAGGAAATTTCTCTTCCGGGCGCTCATTTCTTCACCTCCGGATTGAGGTTGAGCAGGGGCAGAAGCCCCCGCGTCTTGTCATCCATGATGAACTTCTTCTCGATCTTGCTCATGACTTCGTTGATCGTCTCCAGGTAGAGGCGCTTGCGGGTGACCACCGGCGCCTTGATGTACTCGCGGTAGACCTGGGTGAAGCGGCTGGCGTCGCCCTGGGCGTTGTTGACCCGCTCCGTGGCGTACCCCTCGGCCGCCCGGATGGCCTGCTCGGCCTCGCCTTGGGCCTTGGGGATCTCCTGGTTGTACTCGGCCCAGGCGTCGTTGATCTTGCGCTCCTTCTCCTGGAGAGCCTCGTTGACGTCGTTGAAGGATGGCTTGACCGCGTCGGGGGGATTGACATCCTGCAGGATGACCTGGTTGACGTCGATCCCGATCTCGTAGAGATCACAGAGCTTCTGCAGCTCCTCCTTGGCTTCGGCCGCGATGCGGGCCCGGCCGATGGTGATGATCTCGTCCACGGCGTTGTCGCCGATGACCCGGCGGACGACCGCCTCGTTAATGTCGCGGAAGGTCTGCTCGGTATCCCGCATCTTGAACAGGAACTTGTAGGGGTCCTTGATCTTGTACTGGACGATCCACTCGACGATGACGACGTTCAAGTCGCCGGTCAGCATAATGGCTTCCCTGGCCGCATCCTCGGGGATTTCGAACCGCGACTGTTGGCCGGCTTGGGTCGTCCGGAAGCCGAACTCCTGCTTGAGCTGGCGCTGCACCGGCACCTTGGTCAGGGTCTCGATTCCCAGCGGCATCTTGAAGTGCAGGCCCGGCTCGCTCGTCCGGGTGAACTTGCCGAAGCGCAGGATGACGCCCATCTCGTCCGGAGCGACCTGGTAGAAGGCTCCGTACAGGACGACGACGACCAGGGCGACGATGATCAGGATCTTGATCAGATTCTTGGGAATCTTCGGCATGCGGATCTCGTAGGTCGGGATGTTCGTAGGCATTCCTCCTCCTTGCTTCGATTCCGCCGCGCGCGGGGAATAACTCTCCCCGGACCGTTGAGTCGATCGCCCCTGGCGGATAGAAGCCGTCCCGTCCATTATACGGGAATCGGCGGCAAAAGTTGAATCCGCATCCCCCGGGGAGACGGGCTCAGATTTCCTCCAGGCCGCATTCCCGGATGTTCAGAGCGCGCGGGTCGATGTCCTCGACGGTCTTCAGTCCCGAGCCGGTCAGGATCAGGACGTCCGTTCCGGACCCTGGACCGAGGACTTGTGCGGCGGCCAAGGCCACGGCGGAGGCCGGGTCGCAGAACAGCCCTTCCCGCACGGCCAGGAGGGATTGGGCCCTCAGGATGGCTCGTTCGGAGACGGATGTCATCAGGCCGCCGCATTCGCGGAGCAGGCGCAAGGTCAGGTCCCCGCCCGGCGGGAAGGGATTGGAGATGGCGTGAGCCGTCGTCCGCGGCCGAGGGAAGCGCTTCACCGACGCCGCCCCGCGGGCAAAGGCCCGAGCTACGGGCGCGCAGCCGGCTGCCTGGACGCCGACGAAGCGGGGGAGCGATCGTAAGACGCCGTTCTCCTTGAGGTCGAGAAAGGCCCGCATCAATCCGATAAGATGCCCGCCCGCGCTGACGGGGACGAAGATCCGGACCCGCTGGCGGCCGTCGAAAGCGTCCGGCCCCAAGGCCTCGAAGATCTCATAGCCGCCCGTCTTGTATCCCTCGATGCGAAAGGGATCGACGGAGTTCATGAAATAGATCCGGCGCTCGCGGCCGATCTCGAAGCTGCGGCGGAAGAGCGCGGCGTAGTCGCCGCGAACCTTGATGACGGAAGCGCCGTAGACGGCGGCGGAGGCGATCTTCTCCCGGGATGTGTCTTCCTTGACGAAGATCAGGCTCTTCAGCCCGGCCTTGGCGGCGTAGGCGGCCGTGGAGCCGGCCATGTTGCCGGTCGAGATGGTGCCGACGCAGTGGACGCCGAGCTCAACGGCCTTCTGGACGGCGACGACGGTGCCGCGGTCCTTGAAGCTTCCGGTCGGATTGACCATCTCGTTCTTGGCCAGCAGGCCGGGCAAGCCAAGCTCCACGGCCAGTCGGCGGAGAGCCAGCAGGGGAGTTCCGCCTTCGCCGAGGGAGAGCGCGGGATCGAAGCGGCGCCACGGGAGGAAGTCCGCATAGCGCTCATAGATGGAGTCCGCGGAGTCCTTGATTCGCCGCCGCCGGCTGCTTGGCCGGACCAGAAGCGGCCAGCCATGGACGGGACAGAACGGATCATGGATGTCGAGCGGGTAAGCCTTCCCGCAGGCCAGGCAAGCGAGGCGATTCATTAGGGGTACAGTATACATAAATCCCTATTTCCGAGTCAGGCCGGCCTTCCTCCTGTCCGAATGATGATGCCGTCCTTTAAAAGATACAAAAGATAGGAGATAGGGGGACACCATACATAACTCCCGAATTATTCCGCTGGACTTGACCAACTGGGGAGTCCTCCGATTTCATTCCCTCACCATCTTGGGAGTCCGAGGAAGCCGCGCGTCCCTTCCATGGATTGAAGCTCTATTCAGAATGTCGGCTTGATGCGGAATTCGGGAGTTATGTATGGTGTCCCCCTAATTAATCGTTTAAAATAGCGGCCGGCATGATTCTCTCCCCCGATGTCACTTATATGCGCCAGGCGCTGGCCCAAGCCCGTCTCGCCGCCGCCAAGAGCGAAGTCCCCGTCGGCGCCATCGTCGTGCGCGATGGGAAAATCCTCGCCCGCGCCTACAATCGCCCGATCGGCCTGAAGGACCCCACGGCCCATGCCGAGGTCCTGGCCCTGCGCCGGGCGGCACGCAAAACCGGCAACTACCGCCTGACCGGCTGCGATCTCTACGTCACTGTCGAGCCCTGCGCCATGTGCCTGGGAGCGGTTCTGCAGGCCCGCATCCGCCGTCTGGTCTATGGAGCGGCCGATCCCAAGGCCGGAGCGGTCCATTCGATCGTGCGCTTTCCCATCGAAAAGACCAATCACCGGCTGGAGATCCTGTCCGGTGTTCTGGCCGACGAAGCGGCCGTGTTGCTGCGGGATTTCTTCAGGCTACGCCGAGGCCTTCCGAAATCCTAGGCTCCGATCCGGCCTTTTCTAAAAAGAGAGATCTTAGGGGAGAACTGTTGGATTTTTCCTACCGCGAACGTTTATCATCATGGATGTCCTTCGGGGAGGATGGAATGAGCCAACATCGCTTTTGGATTGTCATGGCCGCTTTTCTGTGCGAAGTCGCGGGCTTGGCCTCGCCAGGGCCAGCCAGCCGCTCTCTTCTCTCTGGTCAAGGGGAACGTATTTTCGCGCTTCCCGAGCTGGAAGCCCCCCGCCAAATCGTTGTCGAGAAGGGGAAGGCCTTTATCTCTGATAAGAGGGAAATCGTCGTCTACGATCTCGCGACCGGCGCTTTGACTGCCCGCATCGGCAAGATCGGCCAGGGGCCGGGAGAGTTCCGGTTCATGCCCGGGCGGATGGCCGCCTCCCCCGACCGGCTTGTTGTCGCGGATTTCCCGAACCTGATTTTCTTTTCCCTCGATGGGACCTACCAAGGTCAAGTCGTTCTCCCGAGGCTGCTCTCTCCGTATCCTTTCCTTCCCGTCGGCGAAAATTTTATCGGCTTCCCGATGGGATCCAAAGAGGACGGCTCCCCGACCGCTCCCACCGGCCGCATCTATGGCTCCGACCTCAAGACCATCCGGGATTTCTACGGCGATCTCCCCGCGGGGCCGCCGCCCCCGCCTCCGCCCGGCAGCCCGGAGCCGACCGCTAAGAGTGAGGCGCTCCTGGTCAGGGACTACGGCGAGATTGCGGTCTACGAAAACAGGATCTACATCGCCGATTCCCGCAAGGGCTTCTCGATCTCCGTGTTTGACGAAAACGGCGGCTTTCTGCGCGAGATCCGGCATCCGGTCGAGAAAGTCAAGGTTCCCCGGAGCTTCGTCGACGGGATCATCAAGGAATGGAAGTCTTCCAAGTATTGGGAGACCATCTATTCGCACAAGATTCCGGTTGTGCCGGAGTATCTCCCGGCCCTCATCAGCTTCAAGGTCGACGGCGGGCGGATCTATGCCGTGACGCCGAACCAGAAAAACGGGCTGTATGAGATCGTGGTCATGGACCTGGAAGGGACGATTCTCAAGAAGGAATTCCGATTCCCCCTGACGCCGAATTACGAAGCCGCCTTCCTGAACGGCTTGAGATACGACATCGAAGGCAACAAGGTCATCTGGTTCGCCTACAACGACGACAAGGAGATCTACGAGCTGCATATCCACTGAGGCGCCTGCCATATTCTTGAGGTTCTACTCTAGGGGCTGTTGGCGCCTCGGGGAAGTTCGTTCTTCAGGCGGCCCTGCCTTCCCTTTCGGTATATTTTCTGTATAATAGGGCGCGCTTCGCCGGAGTTTTTTGCGCGGAGAGGTGGCCGAGTGGTTGAAGGCGCCGCTCTCGAAAAGCGGTGTGCCCGTGAGGGTACCGCGGGTTCGAATCCCGCCCTCTCCGTACCTTTCCCGAAACGCTGACGATGCCCTCCCTAATGTAGGGAGGGTAGGGTGGGTAAGAATTTATAAAGAGTTGGAAGCGTTTCGGGCAAGCCTTGCATCGGTTAGCGGATTCGTCATGTTGCAGTCGGGGAAGTAGGCGGGGCGGTGAGAGAGCTTTCCGTGCGCAACCCACAATTCAGATCCCGTCACCGCGGCGGCCTCCTGTCGCCCTCTCATCATCGCCGGCTTATGCTTTGGGCCATCGATTGCGCCGTCCGCGTCCTGCCCTTGACCGGAGCGAGGGCCGGCGCGCGCCTTTCCGCCACCCTCGAAGTCGCCGCATCTTGGGCGGAAGGGGAGGCGTCCGTCGGCGAAGCCCAGAAGGCCGCTTGGCGAGCGCATGCTGCGGCCCGCTCCCTCTCCGATCCCGCCGCCGTCTATGCCGCCCGCGCCGTCGGGCACGCCTGCGCCACGGCCCACATGGCTGACCATTCACTCGGCGCCGCGCTTTACGCTCTCAAGGCCCGCCAGGCCGCGGATCGCCCGATCGAGGCCGAGAAGCGCCTCCAGCTTNNCCCCGCCGTGCTCCGCCCGCTGGTCGGACAAGCCTTGCGCGAAAAAGGCCGTCCTTGGGGTTATAATGGCGCCGTTCGAAGCCCCGCGAAGTCGCGTTCCGGAGAGGCAGCCATGGGCATGATCAACAAGGATTGGCATTTAGCGAATCGGATGCCGAAGAATCCGACGCACGAACAGCGGATGGCTTGGCATATCGAGCACGCCGCCAACTGCCGCTGCCATTCGCTCACCGACAAGCTCAAGGCCGAGATCGCTGAATTCAAGAAGCGCGGGCGCAAGGCCTAACCGCCTCGCGCGCGCCATGGGAGCCGACGCCATGACCGACTTGAACCGCCCCGAAACCCTCCTCAAGTCCCGCCGCGCCGCCTCTCTTCTCGCCCTGGCTTTCATCCTAATATCGGTTTGGCCCCTCCCGGCCCAGGACACACTTTCCATCCCCCAAGCCCTTGAAGGCTTCGATGGCTTCGTCGCATCCTCCATGGCCGAGCTTAAGGTCCCCGGTCTGGCGGTAGCCGTGGTCAAGGACGGCCGGCTCATTTACGCCCGCGGCTTCGGCTGGCGCGATCTGGAGAAGAAGCTCCCCGTCACCCCGCACACCCTCTTCGGCATCGGTTCCTGCTCCAAGGCCTTCACCGCGACGACCATGGGCATCCTGGTCGACGAGGACCGGCTCGATTGGGACAAGCCCGTCAGAACCTACCTGCCCGACTTCGTCCTGGCCGATCCCGTCGCCTCCGAGCGCCTGACCCCGCGCGATCTCATCAGCCACCGCTCCGGCCTGCCCCGCCACGACAACGTCTGGATCCGCACGGCGTTCACCTGTCAGGAGCTCTACGACCGGCTCCGCTTCCTGGAATTCAGCCGCGATATCCGCCAGGTCTACCAGTACAACAACCTCATGGTCATGACCGCCGGCTACCTGGTCGGCCGCATCGCCGGCACGTCCTGGGAGGATTTTGCCAAGGCCCGCATCCTCGATCCCCTGGGCATGACCGAGACGGATTTCTCGACCGACGACTCGCGGAAGGCGGATGATTTCTCCCGCTCCTACACTCTGGTCAAGGGCCAGGTGGAGGAGTTCCCGTTCTACAACGCCGACGCCCTGGGCCCGGCCGGCTCGATCAACTCCAGCGCCTTGGACATGTCCCGCTGGGTCCTGGCCAACCTGAACAAAGGCCGCTACGGTGAGGCTCTCGACAAATCGCTGATCTCCGAGAAGACACTGGCCCAGATCCACGCCCCCCAGACCGTCGTCCCGGACATGCCCCGCTACGCGGAGCTCTTCTACGCCTCCTACGGCATGGGTTGGCGGATCACCGCCTACCGCGGCCACCCCCTGGTCAGCCATGGCGGGGCGATCATGGGCTACTCGGCCCAAGTCTCGCTCCTGCCCCGTGACGGCATCGGCGTCGTTCTCCTCAACAACCTGGAAGACACGGCTCTCAACGGCCCCTTGGCCTACAACATCCTCGACCGGCTTCTGGGCCTCGAGCCCGTGGACTGGATGAAGCGGGTGCGTGAGGATGCCGCCCGTTCCTCAGCCGAAGCCGAGAAAGCCAAGCCGGAGCGGGACAAGGACCGCAAGCCGGGCACGACGCCGTCGCATCCGCTGGCCGATTACGTCGGCGCCTACGAGCATCCGGCTTACGGGACGGTCACGGTCTCCATGACCGACGGCGCCCTTCGGGCCGCCTACCATCAGCGTTCCTTCGTCCTGGATCATTTCCACTATGACGTCTTCAAGATGCGCAGCGATTGGATGGGCGTCGAGCATCGCATCGCCTTCACCCTTGACGACCAGGGCGATGTCGCGGCCATGGAGATCCCCTTCGAGCCCAGCGTCAAGGACATCGTCTTCGCCCGCAAGCCGGCGCCGCCGGCCAACCGCTGAAACGGAGCCCCCATGAAAAACATCCCTGTCGTCCTGACCGGATACGGCAACGTCGGCAAGGCTTTCGTCCGCCTGCTGGCCGAGAAGAAGCTCGATGGCGCCCGCCGCTTCGGGCTGGATCTGGACCTCAAGGCCGTCTTTCGCCGGTCCGGCGGCTGGCTGGCCGGGGGGTGCGACGACGCCGAAGCCCTGGCGGCCGATCCGGCCGTCCCTCTCGAATCGCATCCCGGCTGGGTCCCGGGACTGTCCTTCGAAGCGGCCCTGCCCCGCCTTGCGCCCGGCGTGCTGGCCGAGGCCACGCCATCCAACTGGCGGACCGGCGAGCCGCAGCTGGCCTTCCTCCACGCCGCCCTGGACGCGGGCTGGAGCATCGCCGCGGCCAGCAAGGGGGCTCTGGTCGTGGACTTCCGAGGCCTGACCGAGAAGGCCCGCGCCCGCGGTCTGGCCCTCAAGTACAGCGGCGCCACCGCGGCCGCCCTGCCGGCGCTGGACGTCGCCACGGTGGCCCTGGCCGGCTCGACGATCGAACGCATCGACGGCATCTTGACCGGGACGACCAACTACATCCTGTCCCGGATCGAAGCGGGCGAGTCCTTCGCCGGAGCCCTGGCCGAGGCCCAGGCCCAAGGCATCGCCGAGCCCGATCCCTCGATGGACATCGACGGCTGGGACACGGCTTGCAAGCTCCTGCTCATCGCCAACGCCGCCGCCGGAACGAGCCTGACGCTGGCCGACATCAAGGTCGAAGGCATCCGGGGCGTGACAGTCGAGACGATGCGCTCGGCCTGTGAGGAGGGGAGGGCGACCAAGCTCCTCGGCCGCCTGACCATCCAGGACGGCCGGGCCGTGGCCGAGGTCAAGCCCGTCTCCGTGGAGCTCTCCCATCCCCTGCACGGCATCAGCGGCACGGCCAAGGGGATCGCCTTTCTGACCGACACCATGGGCACCATCGCGCTCACCGGCGGCAAGTCCGATCCGCGGGGAACAGCGGCCGCCATGCTCAAGGATATCATCAACATCTATCGATGATCGGACCGCAGGAAGCCCCCCCCTCGTTTGACGGGAGGGGCTGTTTCTGGTATTTTGGTCGGACCCTCACTCCGTTTTCATGGCGGAGAGGTGTCCGAGTGGTTTAAGGAGCACGC
>DFYJ01000100.1 GCA_002383325.1 Candidatus Aminicenantes bacterium UBA4085 | reverse complement strand
TCACTTCTTCAGGTCGCGGATCAGGGAAGCGATCTCCACCAGGTTGATGAATTCGGCCCGGTAGCCGAAGGCGTCCTTGCCGCGGGCCCCCTTGGCCAGGTCCAGGGCCTGCGCCAGGTCGGCTTTGCCCTTGAACTCGGAGTCGCGCAGCACCATGCTGAAGGCCGCCACGGCGGCCGAGAACCGGAAATCGTCCGAGGTCTTGTCCAGCGCCACGGCGGCGCCGACAAGGGGACGCTCGACGAGCTTGCTGACCAATCCATCCGGGTCCTTGTAGCGGAGCTTGACCGTCAGCATCTCCTTGGAGCGGAACGCCTCGGGGCTGATCTTGGTCGTCTGGTATTTCAGCGGGTCGACGCCGCGGACATCCTCTTTCGAGCCGAAGGGGACGATCTCGTAGAGGACGGTTACGGTGTGGCCCGAACCCAGCTCGCCGGCGTCCTTCTTGTCGTCGGTGAAGTCCTCCTTGGCTAGGAGGCGGGTCTCGTACCCGATCAGGCGATAGGCCTTGACCTTGGCCGGGTTGAATTCCACCTGGATCTTGACGTCCTTGGCGATCGTGAAGAGGGTCCCCCGCAGGTCGTTGACGAAGACCTTCTTGGCCTCGAGCAGGCCGTCGATGTAGTAGTAGTTGCCGTTGCCCTTGTCGGCCAGCTGCTCCATCCGGCCGTCCTTATAATTGCCCATGCCGAAGCCCAGGATGGTCAGGAAGATGCCCTGCTCGCGCTTCTCCTCGATCATCCGGACGAGCGCCCCGGTGTCGGAGACGCCGATGTTGAAATCGCCGTCGGTGGCCAGGATGATCCGGTTGTTGCCGTTCTTGAGGAAGCTCTCGGAGGCCGTCTTGTAGGCCAGTTGGATGCCCTCCCCGCCGGCGGTCGAGCCGCCGGCCTGGAGCTTGTCGATGGCCTCGAGGATGATGTCCTTCTTGGACCCCGGGGTGGCCGGAAGCACCAGGCCCGCGGCACCGGCGTAGACCGCGATCGAGATCCGATCATCGGGCGAGAGCTGATGGACCAGGAGCTTGAAGGCGGCCTTCAGCAGGGGGAGCTTTTCCGGCGAGTTCATCGAGCCGGAGACATCGAGGAGAAAGACCAGATTGCTGGGCGGGACGGAGTCCAGGACTTTGCCCTGCAATCCGATATGGACGAGCTTGTGGGCGGGATTCCAGGGCGCCGCGGAGACTTCCGTGACCAGGGAAAAGGGATGCTCGCCGCGCGGCTGGGGGTAGTCGTAGTCGAAGTAGTTGATCATCTCTTCGACCCGCACGGCGTCCTTGGGCGGCCACTGGTTCTGCTTGAGGAAGCGCCGGATGTTGGCATAGGACGCGGTGTCGACGTCGATGGAGAAGGTGGACAGGGGATTGTTCAAGGCGTCCATGTAGGCGTTGTCGGTGATCCGGCCGTATTCCTCGGTGTTGAATTCAGGCCGTTCGGCGCTGATGCGGGCGGGCGAGGGATAGACGCCGCCGACCACTCTGCCCGCCATTCCCCCGGGGGGCGCCAAGGCGGACTTGGCGCTGGAATCCATCTCTTCCCTAAGCGCGGGGACGTTGTCGACCGGGGTGGTTTGAATATCGAGCCTGACCGCCCGGCCTTCTTCGAGCTTGACGGAGCGACGGACGAAGACGATCTTGCCCCGCCACTCCGCGATCACCAGATACACGCCGGGCGGAACGGCTTTGATCGTGAAGGCTCCGTTTTTGTCGGATGTGGCCTTGAATTCGTTCTGTCCCTTGCGGCCGGGCTCGAGCACGGCCGTGACCGTTGCGCCTTCGAGAGGCGCCCCCAGGGAATCGGTGACGACACCCGAGAGAGTCGCCCCCGAGGCTGCCGCCGCGGTTGCGGGCCCCGAGAGGGGGGGCGAAACCAATAGCCACGCCAGAATCGCCGCGCTCAAGATCAGCTTTTTCATGTTGGCTCCTTTTTTCACTTCTCATACCATTCTACGCGCGATATAGTCTCTAGGATGCATGTATGTTGCAGATTTTACAATCATTTTACGATTGGGCGGCAGATCGAGGCACCCGGTGAGCTCTTCACCTCAATCCACACCGTCAAGCACCAGGTGACGTCGATCGGTCCCCCGATGACGGCTTGACATTTATAAAGTATCAGTTTAAATTTGTCATATGCGTTACGTCCCCAGGAGCTTATCGGGGCCGATCCTTAAGGCGTCCGCTCACTTTCCCGTCCTGATCGTAACGGGGCCCAGGCGGTCGGGCAAGACGACGTTGCTGAGGAAGATGCTGCCCGGAGCCGCCTATCATTTGCTCGAAGATCCCGACATCATCGGCCGCGTCCGGCAAGACCCTCGCTCCTTCCTGGATTCGATCCGCCTCCCGGTCATCCTGGATGAGATTCAGCATCTTCCGGAGCTCTTCCCCTACATCCGCTCCAGGGTCGACCAGGGCGGCTCCAAGGCCAAAGGCTGGTATCTGACCGGCTCGCAAGAGCCGCCGCTCATGAGGGGGGTCACGGAATCCATGGCCGGCCGGGCGGCGATCTTTCAATTGCTGCCCTTCTCGTGCGCCGAATCGCCCCGAGTGTCCCCGCTTGCCGGGGGTTTCCCGGAGGCCTTGGGACGCCCCCGGCTGGCCGACGTCTGGTTTCGTTCCTACCTTCAGACCTATCTCGAGAAAGATGTCCGGGCGATCAGCTCGATACGCAGCTTGGCGACGTTCCGCCGCTTTCTCGCTTTAGCGGCCGCCCGCATCGGCCAGGTCCTCAACAGATCCGATCTGGCGGCTCCGCTGGGGGTTTCGGTCCCCACCATCTCGGAATGGCTGAACATCCTGGAGGCAACGCATCAGATTCTTCTCGTGCCTCCCTATTTCGAGAATTTCGGAAAACGGCTCATCAAATCTCCCAAGCTCTACTTCGGAGACACCGGACTGGCAGCCTACCTGCTGGGACTCGAAACATCGAGCCAGCTCGAACGATCGCCGTTCTGGGGTCCCTTGTTCGAGAATTTCGTGGCCGTGGAGATCGTCAAGGCCCAGATCAACGCCGGGCGGAGGAAAGACTTGTACTTCTTCCGCGACCGGCAGGGCCTGGAAGTCGATTTCCTTGTCCCCCAAAAGGGCGGCGGGCTGGCCCTGGTCGAAGCCAAGGCCACAAGGACCGTCCGGCCGGAGACGGCCGATCCGATGGCCAGATTGGCAGGGTCAATCTCCGGGCAGCGCGTCGAATCCTATATCGTGCATCTGCCCTCCCCGACGGGTCCGGCATTCACCTCGGTCCGGCCGGGAGTGAAAGCCAAGACGTACCTTGAAATTTCCGAAATTGCCCTGGCCGCGCGCTGACGGCTTGTCCATTTCGGGGCCTCTCGTCCGACTAAATTCATAGAGCCGGCAGGAGGGCTATGTTCGTCTGCCGCCGGCGGATCGTCGAGGAGGGGAAAAATGAAGGATCCCATCGCCAAAAGGATGGTCGAGCTGGTCAAGCAGGACCCCAAGCGCCTGGACTTGGCCAAGCACGATCCCGTCGAGGCCATCGAAAAGCTGCTGGCGGAGGCCAAGAAGGACATCCCGGCCTACTACGCGGACGAGTGGTTCTACCGGATCATCGTCATCGGGCTGCTGGCGGTGGTCGTTCTGACGATCATGTCCGCGGTCTTCCTTAAGGGGATCGTGCCTGACTACATCGTCTCGCTGGGATCGACCGCCATCGGCGCCGTAGCGGGAATGCTGGTGCCGTCGCCGGCCGGCCAGAAGAGCCGCTACGCCCCGCCGCTGTGAGGGGAATGGATTCTCGCCGAATTGATCGCGGCCGCCGCCGGCCGTGCTGTCATGGCTGGCTTAGGGGAGACATGATGACAACGAAGTTTGGCAAGTCCTTCTTGGTTCTTGTTGGCGCAGTATTGGCGGTTGCTGCTGCCCTCTCCGCCCAAGTCCCCTCCCGGCCGGTTTACGTTGGATCCGGAGCGATCGAGGACCTGGGCGATCTCACGGCAAGCCTTTCTGAGCTCTACTTTACAGGGCAGTGGAACGATCTGCAGAAGAAGATCGACGGCCTGGAGCTGTGGATGGAACGGGGCGAGGAGGGCCGGAAAATCCGGGAGAACCTGGATCCCGAGAAGAATTTCTACATCGTCGTTTTCCCGGCCCGCGAGGAAGGCGGCGATCTCAAGCTCGTCCGTTTCGCCTGGCACAAGCCGTCGCCGGCGCCCTATGCGGCAAGCATCCCGGGCAAGAGAGAGATCTACGAGATCGTCCTGGGCGCCGGGATCGACTTCGATCTGAAGACGGGCTATCTCTCGACGGAAACCGAGGACCCGCTCCTGGCCGATGTGCCCCGGTTCGTCAAGAAGATCGAGCCGTTTCTCATCCAGATCGTCGTTGGCAGGACGAAAGCGACCAAGAAGGTCCTCTCGAATTTTATCGTCCGGAAAGTCGCCCTCCCCTACGCCCGGGCCAAGGTGCAGATCGCCGACGCGGCGGTGTTCTTGCCGAAGGCGGCGGCGAAAGCCGGCGTCAAGGAGGTCAAGGGCAGCTTCACCTTCAAGAACGCCCCTTGGACGCGCTTGAGCTTCGGCGTGATCAGCGCCTTCATGCTGGGACGGAGCTTCGCCGCGGACAGGGTGCGTCTGACCGACGACGGCTACTACGCCGACGATCCGCCGAAGAATCCGCTAGGGGCCGCTATCCTCAACTTCCACCCCGTCGCCTACGATCCCGACACGGCGCGGATGACCCTCGCCGAGCGGTTTCGCCTCTTCGCGGGCGTCGTTCTGGCCCCCGACATGGGAATTTGCGCCGGGGCCGGATTCGGGCTGCTGCGGGGGCTGGCCATCAACGCGGGCGTGGCCCTTATGGGCCTCCAGACGCCCCGGGATCCGCAGGATATCGTCGTCAGCGGCCGGGCCAAGACCCTGCCGGGCGATCCCGACGCGCCGTTCCGGACTGCCTGGAAAGCCGTCGGATTCGTGGGGTTGGGGTACAGCTTCTGATCTCAGGCGCCACGTTGGCGATTCGATGGCGCTGCACTCCCGCCACATCCCGCATGTTTTCATCGACCCGGAATTGCGGCTATAATCAGGGCATGAATCCCATCCAACGTCGAAATATTCTCAACGTTTCCCTTATTGCTTTCGTCTTCACGGCGGCGGCCGCCTTGACGGGCTTCGACCAGGAAGCGGGCCAGGCCGCCGCCAAGCCCCAAGCCACGCTCGAGTCGCGGANNGGAACGCCTGGAGCAGCGGTCCTAGTCATGAAGGACGGCAAGCCGCTGCTGCGCAAAGCCTACGGCACAGCCGACCTCGAGCTGGGCGTGGCCATGACGCCCGAGCACGTCTTCCGCATCGGCTCCATGACCAAACAGTTCACGGCCGTGGCCGTCCTGATGCTCCTGGAGCAGGGCAAGCTCGCGCTCGACGACCCGCTGACCAAGTTCCTGCCGGACTACCCCGTGCAGGGCAGGACGATCACGGTGGAGCATCTTCTGACCCACACCTCGGGCATCAAGAGCATCACCGATCTCAAGGAGTTCCAGCCGCTGCGGCGCAAGGACTTGCCCGTGGCGGAGCTTATCGCCGTGTTCAAAGACAAGCCCTTCGATTTCGCGCCGGGCGAAAAGTGGGCCTACAATAATTCGGGCTACGTCTTGCTGGGCGCGATCATCGAGAAGATCTCGGGGACGAGCTACGAAGCGTTCATGCAGAAGAACGTCTTCGACCCCCTCGGCCTCAAGAACACCCATTACGACAGCGCGACGCGGATCATCCCGCGGCGAATTTCGGGCTACGGTCCGGGCCCGAGCAACGGCTTCGCCAACGCCAATTATCTTTCCATGACCCTGCCCTACGCCGCCGGGTCGCTTGTGTCGACGGTGGACGACCTGGCCGCTTGGAACGAAGCCCTGCTGGCCGGCAAGCTCATCAAGCGTGAGACGCTGGAAAAGGCCTGGACCGCTTACAAGCTCAAGGACGGCTCCTCCTCCGATTACGGCTACGGCTGGGGGATCGGGAGCTTCGAGGGCCAGCGCAAGATCGCCCACGGGGGAGGCATCGACGGCTTCACTTCGGACGGCGTCCTCCTGCCCGAGGAGCGGCTGATCGTGATCATCCTGACCAACAGCACGCTGCCCGCGCGGACCCCGGGCTTGTTCACCACCAAGATCATCGGGGCGGCCCTGGGCAAGCCCATCGTCGAGCCCAAGGAGCTCAAAATCGACCCGAAGGCCTTCGACCAATACGCGGGCGACTATGAGCTGCAGCCGGGATTCGTCATCAAGTTCTTCCGCCAGGGAGACCGCTACTTCACCCAGGCCACCGGGCAGGGCGCGGCCGAGATCTTCGCCGAGTCCGAAATCAAGTTCTTCCTCAAAGTCGTGGACGGCAGCGTGGAGTTCATCAAGGACGCATCCGGCAAGGTGACGGGGATGGTGCTGAACCAGGGCGGACGCTCGATGCCCGCCAAGCGGATCGAGAAATAGGGAGGCCGGAATGAAGCGCAGGGAGTTCCTGAAGACGGGCGCGGCGGCAGCGGTCGCAGGGGCGGCCGGGGCGACGCTGGCGAACAGGGCGCAGGCGAGGCCGACGGCCCAGGCCGGCCCCGATGTCCTGCCTTCCATCAAGCTCGGGACGCTGGAGGTCTCGCGGCTTATTCTGGGCTCCAATCCCTTCTGGGGCTACTCGCACAAGTCGGCCCAATTGGACGCCGAGATGCGGGCCTGGCACACCGACGAGAAGATCGCCCAGATCCTGGACGAGGCGGCCGCGTGCGGCGTCACGGCCGTGGTCAGCCCGCCCGACGAGCGATGGCGGAAGCTGTGGGCCAAGTACACGGATCAAAACGGGAAGCTCAAGATCTGGATCTCGCAGTGTCACGGGCCGGCCGACAAAATGCTGGCCGAGATCGACCGCTCGGTCGGCGCCGGGGCCGCGGCCATCTTCATCCAGGGCGCCCGGGTGGAGGAGCAGGTCGGGGCCGGCGACTACGACCGCCTGCATATCTGGGTGGATCAAGTCCGCCGCAAAGGCATGCCCGTCGGTGTCGCGGCCCACTGGCCCGAGATCCACCCCGAGCTGCAGCGGCGCGGCTTCCAGGTGGACTTCTACTTTCAGTGCATGTACAACGCCTCCAAGACCAGCGACTACAGCGCCGCCGAGCGCAAGCTGGCCGAGGCGACCGTGACCCAACTGAAGAAGCCGGTTATCGCCTATAAAATCCTGGCCGCCGGACGCCTGCAGCCCTCCGAGGGCTTCGAGCAGGCCTTCAACAACATCCAAAGGAAAGACGGCGTCTGCGTCGGCATCTACGCCCGGAACGCCATTGACCAGATCCGCCAGAACGCGACTTACGTCAAGATGCTGACGAGGGGATGAACGCGAATCCTATTTCGCCGCCGGCGTCAGCCGGTATTTAATCAGCGTCGCGTAGCCGTCCTCGTCCTTCTCGATCCGCCAAAGCAGATCGCCCGCCCATGCTTTATCGTAGGACGAATAGAAGGCGGCGTCGATCGGCGCATTCTCGAGGGTGATGCGGTTCAGGTATTCCCCCTTGGCGGAGAAGACGTCGAAGACATTGTTCGTCCGCTCGGCCGTATAGAGCTGGACCCACAACCGGCCGCGGCCGTCGTAGAAAATTCCGCGGTAGGGCGGCAGGGCGTCCGGGAACTCCGTGAGCTGCCGGACGTAGTCGGGCGCCTTGTTGACGACCGACTTCTGGCCGTTGACGAAAACTATCATCTTAAATTGGGCGAAGTGGGCTTCCTTGTCGCGGGCTTCGACCTTGAGGGGCTTGTATTCGCGGCGGATCGCCCCCTTGCGGCCCTTGTCGGGATCAATGAGCTCGATCTCATAAGCCTGGGTCAGGCCGGCCGCTATTGTGCCGTCGGGAGAGGCGTCGGCCCTAACACCCGGGTGGAAGGGAAATCCCACTTGGACAGTGCCCTTAGTCTCCGGATGATGGGTCCAAGCGCGGTTGCGCAGCTTGCGCTCGAAGACCGTGGAGACGGGCGACAAATCGGCCGAGAGCAGGAGAACGGCCATATCCCGCTCGTCGGGAAGGCGGCCCTTGAAACCGGACGGCAGACCGCGATCGACGACCGCCGCAAAGCGGCCGCCGGGCAGGGCGCGCAGGGTGGAGAGGTCGCCCATCTGGCCGTGCACCGCCGGAGCCGTCTTGATGAAACGCCCGTCCAGGCCGAGAATCGAGAAGCGCCGGTTCATCGTCTCCCAGACGATCAGCCGATCGCCCGATACGGCCAGAAGGGTGGGCCCCTGCATCTCGCCGGGACCCTGGCCCCCGCGGCCGATCACAAAGAGGAACTTGCCGTCCGGCCCGAAGACCTTGACGTGGTTGGCGTCGAAGTTCGAGACGTAGACGTTGCCCTTGGCATCGACGGCGAGGCAGCGCGGGCCCTGGAAAAGAACGCCTTGGAGCAGGTCGTCATCCGAGACGCGGGCCTCGGCCACGAGCCGGACGCGGCCCGATTCGAAAAGGCCGGCAGCGTCTTGGGCGGGAAGCGATGCGGGCAGAGCCAGGACGAGAGCGGCCAACGCGGCGGACAGGACGGATTTCATATTCGACTCCTACTAGAGGAGATACGCCGCGGAAAGCAGGCGCGTTTAGCCTCGCTGACGGCTCCTCCTCCTTGAATGCTATAATGAATCCACCGAGGGTAGGAAGAGGAGAGTCTCATGAGGACCAAGACCAGCGCGGCGCTCGCGCTCCTGTCCGCCACGCTCGCGCTTCCGGCGGCGGCGAACCTCCGGGCGCCCCGCAAAGTCGACGGGACGTTCAGCGGCAATCTCAGGACGGGCGGGCCGGATTCCCGGCTTCGTCTGGTCGGGGAGCGGCTCGAGGCGTCTTTTCCCGCGATGAGCCTCTCCTCTACGGACTTTAGGAGTCCGGTCTGGTTCCGAATCGTCTACGAGATCGAGAACACCGGTCGTACACCGGTCAAGGCGCCTCTGCGCTTCCTGGCCGTCGACATCCGGGATTTGCGCGTCGAGATCAACGGCCAACCGGTAAAAGCCTCGGTTCGCCAGGCGCCCGAAGAGCTGGCCGAGTGCGTCGTCGCCATGGCCCGGCACCGGGAGGGATTCCTGCCCGGGTTCTACGGCGATTTTTTAAAGCGGCTTCGCCTCCATGTGAGCCGCGAGGAAGCGCCGTCCTGGAACGAAGCCTTCGTGCGGACGCTGGAGGAGCCGAAGGGAATCGAGCCGGAAGCGGCCGACTTCGAGGCGGTCCTGCCGCCCGGCCGCAGTGAGCTGGTCGTCAGCTACGCCCAACGCATGTTCATCGACGAGCGGGGCCACGGCTATTTCGCCGCCTGGCCCAAGAAGGGCGTCACCGGCTTCGACTATCTTCTCTACCCGGCCAAGTCGTGGCCCTCTTCACCGGGATTCAAGTTGGCTGTCGCCATCGAAGTGCCGGAGGCTGCCGGCAAGAAGCTCTTCCTCAACATCCATAAGAAACCGTCGGTCCGGTGCAACCTGCCGCTGCGGGAAGTGCCGGGCTGCGCGTGGGGCAACGGGTCAACCTACAAGGGCGAATTCACCGGCGGCATGCCGGCCGACGTCCTGACGTTTCTGCTCTGGTTCGACGACGCCGCGGCAGCTTACGTCCGATAAGCCCCGCCCGGCTCAGGCCTGAACGACAGCCTTGCGGATGAGGACCGCCTCGTCCTGGATGTCTCTGCGGGCGCGATCGTCAAGAGCCGACCAGTCGTAGGCGACGACGGAAAACGGAAGGGAGGAGGCGGAGAAAGCCGCCTTCATATCGGCCAGGAGGGCCGCATCGATCGGCTGTTCCGTCATGACGACCAGCTCCAGATCGGAGTGGCGGCGGGCGCTTCCCGATACGCGCTGACCGAAAGCTCGGACGTCGGTCCCGGGGACAAAGCGCTCCAGGACTCCCAGGACGGTCTCCAGATTCTTGGGCAAAATATTGATAGCAGGCATTTTTACTCGCTTTCTTGGGGGGGAGTTATGATTTTAACAGAATCGAAGACTGGAAGATAGGACTAGATTTATATAGATATATCTATTTGATTAGACTCGCGAATTATTTCAGTTTTTTCAATAATAGTAAGCCATAGCGATAACAGTATTGAAGTATTGTAATCACTTTATCAACCATCTATAATTGGGACGGTGGAACTGAGAATTCGCGCCCGAAGGATGCGTCTATGAGAGTGAAGAAAGAAAGAACCCGCATGATCCGCACCCAGATCCAGCTCACGGATGAGCAGGCCGAAGGGCTGAAAGCGCTTTCCAAGGCCAAGGGTGGATCGATGGCCGCATGGATCCGGAAAGCCGTGAACGATCTGATCCGGGAAGAAAACGGGATTCCTTGGGAGGAGCGGAAAAAGCGAGCCTTATCCGTCGTCGGTATCGGCCGCTCCGACTTGGGCGACGTCGCCGAGAACCACGATGCTTATCTCGCGGAAGCCTTCTTGGGGCGGAAGCCGTGAGAGTTTTCGTCGATACGTCCGCCTTCTACGCCCTGCTCAGCCCCAACGACTCCCACCACGGAGAGGCGGCCCGAATCTGGGCCGGACTCCTCGAAGTCCGAGCCGAATTGGAGACCCATAACTATATCCTCGTCGAGACAGTTTCGATCATCCAAAGCCGGCTGGGCTTCAAAGCCGCAGAGGCGTTTCTTCAATCGCTTCGCGGAGTCGTACGGGTCCATTGGATCGACGAAGAGCTTCATAGTCGGGCAGAAAGCGCGTTTCGGACGGCGGAGCGCGGAGACCTGAGCCTCGTCGACTGCGTCAGCTTCGAGGTCATGCGCCTCAGGGGATGCGAATTGGCCTTTGCCTTCGACCGGCATTTCGGCGAGCACAGGTTCGCGGTCCTGAAGCCCCTGGCCTCCCTCGCAAATGACCAAGGATGAGGACTTGAAACCGCAGCCGTCTTTCGGTAGTTGTATAGATTGACCGATCGCAATGAGGGGGCTTTATGAGAAAAGCGATTTTATTTGCGACCACATTATCCATCCTGGCCGCAGGCTTTGCCTGGCCCGTCGAGTCGTACGCCGGCCAGCAAATCCTGCGTGACGAGGCTTTCAAGACAGGCAAGATCCGCTTCGTCCCGCTCGTCACCATTACGGATGAGGCCATGGGCGGAAAGGCCCTCTTCTCCTGGCCGATGGACGTGGCCGAGGACGGGCAGGGCCGGATCTACGTCAGCGATTTCAAAGAAAACAATATAAAAGTATTCGATAAGGCGGGCGTCTATCTCAAAACGATCGGCCGCAAGGGCCAAGGGCCGGGCGAGTTCCAATATCTTTTCGAAGTCGAGTTCTCGCATGGCCGGCTCTACGCTTCGGAGAACAGCCGGATCACCGTCTTCGATGCGGAAGGAGCATACCTTCGTACGATGGTTGCCGAGAAGGGCCGATCCTGGCAGAAGATGAGGGCTCTGCCGGACGGCAGGTTCCTGGTCGAGAAGAACCTCGTCGATTACCAGAGCCCGAGCCGCAAGGAGGAAACGCTCCTCGATCTTTATTCGGCCGAATTCGCCTTCCTGAAAACCGTGTACCAACGGGAGGTTCGGCGCTACAAATACTTTTCGGAGCCGACAGCCAGGAGCTTGCCGATCCCATACGCAGCCGCTTTCTCTTGGGACCTCCTGCCGGACGGCCGAATCGCTGTCGGCTATCCGGGGAACTATAAGATCGAGTTTTATGATCCGGATAAAGGCAAGATCGGCTCGTTCTCACACGCATCTACACCCGTCGAAGTCACGGCTGAAGATAAGAAGGTCTTTTTCGCCGGGATCTCTTATATGACGCAAGACGGCGGAGGCCCCCCAGTCCTGCATAAAGGCGCCTCCGAATTCACGATCAAGAACACGGAATTTCCGAAATTCAAGCCGCCATTCACCCGTCTTTTAGTTGATGCCCAAGGCCGCATCTGGGTTCGCCTGTCCGAACCGGCGGTGGAGAAGAAAGGCCCCCGATTCGACGTTTTCGACAGATCCGGCCGCTTCCTGGGCAACGTCATCGTCCAGGATGGAGCATTCCCCTCCCGAATGTTGCCATGGGAGGGGGGATTCTGGGCAATCAAGGCGACGGAGGACGACGATTTCTCCATCGTCAAGTTCGGGATCGAGGTCATGCGTCGGCCGTAACGGGGAACGCCAAATGGGTAGCGACGTTTAGGAACCCTCGGCCTTCCGGATGACGGTCGATCCCTCGCGAATGAAGCCGCGGGCGTTCTCGGCCAGGGCCGCCCAGTCGAGAACATCCACGGTGAACGGCAGGGAGGATTCGGAGAAGGCCGCATTCAATCCCGCCAGAACGGTCACGTCGAGCGGCTGTTCGGTCATGATGACTAGGTCCAAATCAGAATGCCGGCGGGCGTTCCCCGTTACCCGGGAGCCGAAGGCCCGGACTTCCATCCCAGGTACAAAACGGTCGAGGATTTCCAGGACGACTTCCAAGTCCTTAGGAAGGACATCAATCGGCCGCATGGTTTCGCCGTTTCAGCTCCCTGACCAGGATGAGAACATCTTTTCGGAAGCCATCGAGAAAGCTTAAGACTTTTTCCGCCTTGGCTTCATCGTAAGTATGGGCTGTGATATTCCGGATCTCCCTATAGAGGAAGAAACTCTCCGGATCGACGACAAGCCCCGCGTCGGCCGCTTCCCGGATGAGATCCTTGTAAGTCATTTCGGCCAATTCGGCTGGAACAGCGGAAATCAGCGCCAACTGGCGCCGAATCATTTTGACGGTCAATTCGTAGGTGTACTCAAACCCCTGAATCGCGGCGGCCCGGAACTGGGCTCGAAGCCCCTGGTCACGGACGGCCATATCGGAATGCAGATAGGACAAGCTCAGCTCGAGCTGGGCCAGGGCTCGTTCCAAAGCGGTCAGATCCAGTCTCATTCCCGTTTTCCCTAAACTTATCTTATCAGAATGCCGCGATCGGATACAGCCGGCCCGTCGCCTTGATCTATTTCAAAAAAATCTCCAGCACCGGTATCTCGACCGGGGGCTTACGCACGGGCAGCGAGAGCGACAGGCTTCCGGCCTCGTCCCCGGTCCCGGCGCTGAACCGGATCTCCGAGGCGTCGTGCAGGAACTGGGCGTACTTGACCTTGCCGTCCAGGCCGGGCAGAACGATCCGGTCGAGCGGATAGGCCAGCAGGTGAACATAGAGACGGTTGGTCGCGGGATGATAGGTCAGCACCGTGTTGGGCGGCGCGACGATCCCGGCCGGGGCCTCCGTGCAGCCGTAGACCGAACGGCCGTTGAGCTTCATCCATTCGCCCGTGGCCTTGAGGCTCGTCTGGGCCCGGTCGTCGAACATCCCGCGCGCCGTGGGCCCGACGTTGAGCAGGAGGTTGCCGCCCTTGCTGACGGACTCGACCAGCAGCTCGATGAGCTGGGCCGGGCTCTTCCAGGTCATCTCGTCGCGGTAGTAGCCCCACGAGCCCGAGAAGGTCTGGCAGGTCTCCCAAGGGACCCGCTTGCCGTTGCGCTCGGGCCATTTGGCGACCTTCTCCTGCTCCGGCGAAACGAAGTCCCAGCCGCCCTCCACGTCGGCCAGGTCGAGCCGGTCGTCGACGATGATGCCGGGCTGCAGCGAGCGGGCCAGCTTGAGCAGTCCCTCGGAGTCCCAGTCGGCCCGGCCCTTGCCGTTCTTGCCCGGGAAGGAGAAGTCGAACCAGATGATGCTGATCTCGCCGTAATTGGTCAGCAGCTCCCGGACCTGGTTCTTGATGTACTCGCGGTACTTGGCCATGTCCTTGCCCGCGTTGAGCTTCGCGTAGTCGGCGTCGCTCTCGACGCGCTGCGGGTGGACGCGGTCGATGGTGTAGTCGGGGTGGTGCCAGTCGAGGAGTGAATAGTAGAAGCCGACCTTCAGGCCCTCGGCGCGGAACCCCTCGACGTATTCCTTGATCAGATCCTTGCCGATGGGCGTGTTGGTAGCCTTGTAGTCGGTGTATTTCGAGTCAAACAGGCAGAAGCCCTCATGGTGCTTGGAGGTCAGCACGACGTACTTCATCCCGGCGGCTTTGGCCATCCGGGCCCATTCCTTGGGATTGTAGAGGTCCGGGTTGAACAGTTCGAAGTACTTCTGGTACTGCTCGTTGGTCATCCGCTCGCGGTTCTTGACCCACTCGTGCCGCGCCGGCAGCGCGTAGAGCCCCCAATGGATGAACATCCCGAAGCGGGCGTCCGTCCACCACTTCATGCGCTGGACCTTCTGGGCCTCGGTCTCCTTAGGCAACTGGGCCGTCGCGAGGGGCGCCATGGCCGCCAGGATGACGGCCACGATCAGAATTCGCAGGGCTTTGGATCTCATGGGCTCACTCCTTGTCTCGGCGTTACGATTTTGATCTTCTGATTCAAGGCAGATCGATTTCCAGGTCCCGACAGATTTTTTGGGCCAGGAAATCATTGATTTCGGCGTGCCGGGGAACCGTGGAAACCTTGAGCTTGTCTTTGTTGATGAAAACGCTGTGATTCGCGCCTTCCCGCAGCAAGGAACAACCGCATCGCCGGAGGTGCTTGAGGAGTTCCTTCCTCTTCATCAGAGGGAAATTTCCAGCTTTTCGCGGACGAAGTCCTTGCCGGAAAGGGTTTTCCGGGTGAGGATTCGATTCGCCTCCAGAATCAAGCGGATAGCTTCCTTAAGGTTCTTCCGTGTCTCCTTGAGAGTCGCCCCTTGTGTGTTGGCGCCGGGCAGCTCCTCGACGAAGCCGATATACCCACCCGCCACTTTCTGGAAAATCGCTGTAAACGGCATCTTTCGCCTTTTTGAATTATCCTCCGAAAAACCATGAGCGTCAAATGCCGAGGTTGTGGAAAGAGCACGGCGCGGATTTGCGGTCCTGAAGACCTGAGCTAGGCCGACAGCATCCGCTTCTGAGCCTTCTTCTCGGCAAAGGTGCGCGGCACGAAGACGGCCCGGCCTGTGATGGGGTCGCGGCCGGTGTGGTACATGCAGGTCGAGCGGGTCATGGGCGTCGGGGTAAAGATCTGGACGCCCTCGACCGGCTTCTCCCCTTCCCGCTCCAGCCGCTTGACCTCGCGGGCAAGATCTCGGGCTTCCTCCTCGCCGCAGCCCGGGTGGGCGACCATGTAATAGTATTTGAGGTGCCGCCGCTCGGCCTTGTTGAGCCTCCGGAACAGCCGCCGAAAATCCTCGAACCGCGAGCCGTCCTTGTTCATCAGCTCGAGGACGCCGGGCGCAACATGCTCGGGCGCGATCTTCAGCAGGCCCGAGACGTGGTGCTCGCTCAGCTCGCGGACATACTCCTCGCTCTCCATGGCCAGGTCGTAACGGACTCCGGAGCGGACGAAGACCTTCTTCACGCCTGGGACGGCGCGGGCGGCGCGCATCAGGCCGATTAGGCGCGCGTGGCTCCGATCCAGCGAGCCGCAGGCCAGGCAGCCGCCCGAATCACAGGGCGCCGGGCAGTCCATGCCGTACATGTTGGCCGAAGGGCCGCCCAGGTCGTCAATGAAGCCCTTGAAGTCGGGGTGCGCGGTCAGGCGCCGGATCTCATCCAGGATCGAGTCCTCGCTGCGCGAGACGATGCGATCGCCCTGGTGAAGCGACAGCGAGCAGAACGAGCAGCCGCCGAAGCATCCGCGGTGGGTGACGACCGAGAATTGGGCCATTCTGAACTCGGGGTAATGGGCGGGGACGATGCGAGAGAAGGGCAAGCCATAGATGCGGTCGAGGTCGGCCGGAGCCGTCTCGGGCGCCGGGTACTGCAGGACGTAGCGTTCGGCGTGGCCTTGGGCCAGGGCTTTGCGGATGGAGAAGGCGTTCTGAGCTTCGCAGAAGGCGTCGGAGATGTCCTTGACGGCTTCGAAGGCCGGAATTTCCTCGAAACCGGCGGGCATCTCGCGGCGGACGACACAGGTGCCGGCGATGCCGGCCAGATCATCGCCGCGGTCCAGGCGGCAAGCGATGTCCACGGCCTGGCTCTCGCCCGGGCCGTAGACAAGAATTTCGGCTCGGGAGTCGAGAAGAAGGCCGCGGCGCACCTCATCCGACCAGTAATCATAGTGGGCGAATCGCCGCAGGGACGCCTCGATGCCGCCCAGGACGATGGCCGCGCCGGGGAAGGCCGACCGCACCCGGTTGGCGTAGACGAGAAGGGCCCGGTCGGGCATCCCCGAGGCGTGAGGCGCGTGCTCGTCCTTCTCGCGCCGCCGCTTGAGCGGGGTGTAGTTGACCAGCATGCTGTCGATCGAGCCCGAGGTTAGGCCGAAGAAGAGGCGGGGCCGGCCCAGCCGGGCGAAGTCTGTATCGTCCGTCCAGCCGGGCCGCTCGATGATCCCGACCTTGAGCCCGGCGGCGTCCATGACGCGGGCGATGACGCCGACAGCCGACAGCGGGTGGTCGACGTAGGGTTCGCCGGAGACCAGGATGACGTCGAAATCTCGCCCGTGAGTCGCGATCATGGGGTCAATACTCTATCCGCCTGAAGATGACCGCGCCGTAGGCCGCATCAAGGAGCAGCAGCCCTCCGGCGATCCAGAACGGCCACTGCAGTCCGAAGCGGAAGCCCAGCGGCGTCAGGATCATGGCTCCCAGCATCTTGGCGGTGATTTGCACGGCCAGGAGGAAAGCCGCCGAGCCGCCGATGCTCTTCCGCTCGAACAGGCGCGACGTATAGAGCGCGATCAGGACGCCCGCGGCGCCGTCGCCGAAGTCGTGAACGAAGCGGAAGGCCAGCGAGAGCCGGATGTCGCCGACCGTCATCAGGACAAGCCCCAAGCCGGACAGGGCCATAGCTGCCAGCACGAGTCTGCGGTTGGCCGCCAGCTCGAACTTCTTGCGTCCGATCGCAAGCGCGCCTATAGGCAGGAACAGCAGCCCGGCGGCCATATAGAGCGAGGACTGCAGGGTCGACAGGCCGAAGCGCCGCTCCAGGAACGGAGCGTAGACCGTGCCCTCGACCGCCCAGTGCAGGCCGAGGAAAAAGATGAAGACGATGAAGAGCAGGGACTTGCGGCGCAGGACGTCGCGGCCGTAGTCGCGAAGGGCGGTCAGGTGGAACCTGCCGTCCTGGAAGGGCCGGACAAAGGCGGCGGCCAGCAGCAGGATCCCGCCGAAGATGAAGAGCATGAGCCGGAAGTCGGCCGCCTGCACCAGCCAGCCGCCTCCGGCCACGCCGAAGACGGCCCCGAAGCCGTTCCAGAAGACATAATGCCCGTATTTGCGGTTTTGGTCGACATCCGTCTGGTCCTTGTAGACCAGGCTGGCCAGGGAGACATCCAGGACGTTGTTGGCGACGCCGAGCAGGAAGAAAGCGCCGCAGACGACTGGGAAGCTCTTCGTCAAGGCTAGAACGGCCAGCAGGGCGGCATCGGCCAGGAAGGCGGTCCGAATGGCCCCGGCGATGGAGAATCGGTCGTTGATCCAGCCGGTTGGAAAAGCCGAAACCAGCGGCGCGATGGAAAGGAGCGAGACGATCAGGCCGATCTGCCAGCCGCTGAATCCGATCCGGACAAACTGCAGCGGCAGGAGAAAGAGGATGGACGTGTAGGCCAGGGATCGGGTGAAGTTCAGGGCGCCCACGCGGCGCAAGTCGGCGGTCAGCATGCGGTCATTCACTTCTTCTTGATCTGGATGTGGCCGCTGAAAGCCTTCAGCCGGACCGAGGCGCCGCCCTGGCCGACCGTGCCGCGCAGCTCTCGGGCCGGGCCGTGCTCGCCGCCGATGCGGCCGGTCATGGCGACGGCGAAATCGGTCTGGATGCCGCCACTGAAGCTCTCGGCCGACAGGTCGAAGGCCGAATCAGCGGGGATGATCATCTCCAGCTGGCCGCTCATGGCCTCCAGGGTATATTTGCCGTCCTTCTCGATCTTGCCGTCGTAAGTGACGTTGCCGCTCAGGGCCTTGCCGCGGACGCTCTTGGCGCCCTCGATCCCGGTCATCCGGACGGTGCCGCTGGTCGTCTCGGCCTGGACCGAGCCCTTGACCTTGTCCACGCTGATGTTGCCGGAGACCACGGTGAATTCGCTGTCGCCGACGATGTCGGAGGCCTTGGTGGTGCCGCTGACGACGTAGCAGTCCGCCCCGCCGCCGAGGCGGGTCAAGGTGGCGTTGCCGCTGGTGATCCGGCCTTCAAAGGCGCCGCCGATGCCGTCCACCGTGACCGAGCCGCGGGTGTTGGTGACCGAGAGCGAGGCCTTCTCGGGGATCCAGATCTGGTAGCTGACCGAGACGCTGATGGACTCGTTGCGGCCCTTCTGCTCGGGGTACTTGGTCTCGATCCGCAGGATCTCGCCGGTCTTCTGGACGACGATCTGGACCTTGTCCAGGTTTTCCTTGGCCTTGGCCTCGGTCTTGGCCTTGGAGACCTTGAGGGCCTCGATCTTGACCTGGGCCTCGGGCCAGCCGCGGACTTCGACCATGCCGGAGACGTTGCCGACGATGACCTTGCCGTCCCGGGCCAAGGCCTCGACCTTGGAGAATTTCTGCTCGATCTTCTCCTCGGCGAAAGCCGCCAGCGGGAAGACGGCCAGGGCCAGCAGGGCGCCGACCACGACCGCCCTTCGGATGGCTTTCTTTGTGCTCTTGTTCATGTTCTCCTCCTTGGAGGGATTTACAGGATAGCCCCGGGCGCTGCCGGGGCCGGCATTTGCTTGCGGGTCTGCCGTACGCCGTCGAGGATCTCGACCTTCTTCTGGTAGGCGGCCAGCAGGAAGACGCGGGCGTCGACGCTNNCGGCCTCGCGGCAGGCCTGGATGGCCGAGTCCACCGCGCCCAGATCGCGGGCGAAGAGGACGGCCGTGGACGACCCGATCACGGACGGGCCGGAGCTGAGGGCCTCGGTCAGGGCCTGGATGGCCTGCTTATAGTGGCTCTCGGCCTCTTCGAGCTTGGCCATGGTGAAGGCTTGCTCGGCGGACAGGGCCGGGGAGGCGGCGCGCCGCCAGGGGCCGAGCCCCGCGATCAGCCCGACCGCGGCCGCGCGCAGGATGA
>DFYJ01000033.1 GCA_002383325.1 Candidatus Aminicenantes bacterium UBA4085 | reverse complement strand
CAACGCCCTCATCGGGCTGCTGCTGATCTTCAGCGCCTCGCACCTCTCGCCCGCCCAGCCCGCCCTCAAGCAGGCGGTCTGGCTGCTCATCTCCCTGGCCGTCTTCTTCCTGATCCTGGCCTTCGATTATAAGCTGTTGATGATCTTGGCTCCCTACGCCCTCGGCCTCCTTATCGTCGTATTGGCCCTTTTGCTGGCCCTGGGCCGGTCCCGGAGCGGGGCCCGCAGCTGGATCGGCCTGGCCTTCCTGGGCGGGCAGCCTTCGGAGTTCGTGAAGATCTTCCTCCTGCTCGTCATGGCCCGCATCTTCGCCGAATACCGCCGGGTGTACGTCGGTCTGGGGGCTTTCGCGCTCAGCGCGGCCGTGGTCCTGCCCCCGGTGATCCTGGTGGCTATGCAGCCGGATATGGGCACGGCCATGAGCCTGATGCCGATCTGGCTCGGTTGCCTGGCCCTGGCCGGCCTGAACCGGCGGACCCTGGTCTTTTTACTGGCCGCCGCCATCCTGCTGGGGGTTATCGGCTGGGGCTTTCTGCTCAAAGACTATCAAAAGGAGAGGCTGCAGATCGTCTTCAACCCGTCCCTCGACCCGCGCGGCGCGGGCTACCATGTCCTCCAGTCCAAGATCGCCATCGGCTCCGGCGGCTGGCTGGGCAAGGGCTTCCTGCGCGGCAGCCAAAGCCAGCTTCGCTTCCTCCCGGCCCGCCATACGGACTTCGTCTTCTCCGTCCTGGGCGAGGAGTTCGGATTCGTCGGCGTGGCGGTCGTCATGGGCCTTTACTTCGCCATGCTCATGCGGATCTTCCGGGCGGTGGGCAAGACCCGCGACCGGGCCGGCCTCTACATCGTCTTCCTGGTCGGTTGCATGATCAGCATCCCGTTCCTGGTCAATGTCTTCATGATCATCGGGCTTTTTCCGATCACCGGCATCCCCATCCCGCTGCTGAGCTACGGAGGCTCGTCGCTTCTGTCGACCTTCATCGCCCTGGGCCTCGTCGTCAACGTCAAGATGAGACGCTTCGCCAATGCCTGAGCCGGCGGTCCGCGGGGTTGAAAAGCCGGCCCGCTACACAGGCGGCGAATGGAACGCCGTCCGCAAGGATCCGTCCACCGTCCGCATCCGGGTCGCCCTGGCTTTTCCCGACGTCTACGAGATCGGCATGTCCTATCTCGGGCAGAAGATCCTCTATGATCGGGCCAATCAGCGCCCCGACGTCTGGGCCGAGCGGGTCTTCGCCCCCTGGCCGGACTTCGAGGCCGCGCTGCGACGGACGGGGGAGCCGCTGCGCTCGCTGGAGAGCGGCCGGCCGCTGGATGCTTTCGACGCCGTCGCCGTCTCCCTCCTCTACGAGCTCAACGACACCAACCTATTGACCATCCTCGATCTCGGCCGCATCCCGCTGGCTCCGGCCGAGCGGACCCTGGCCCATCCCCTGATCGTGGCCGGCGGCCCCGCGGCTTTCAACCCCGAGCCCCTGGCCGGCTTGGTCGATGCCTTCTTCCTGGGTGACGGGGAGGAGGGGTTGCTGGAAGTCCTGGGCGCCTGGGACGAAGCCCGCCGCGCCTCGAGCGGTAGGGAACAGGCCCTGGCGGCGCTGGCCCGCGTGTCCGGCGTCTACGTCCCCGCCCTCTACGAGGCCGGGCCCGGGCCGGGATCGAAGATTCATGCGGTCCGCCCGCGGGATGGAAGCTCCGCCCCGTTCCCGGTGCGCAAGCGGCTTCTAACTTCGCTGCGGGACGAACCCTTCCCGGAGAAGATCGTCGTTCCCAGCCTGCAAGCGGTTTTCGACCGGGTGGCCGTCGAGGCGGCCCGCGGATGCCCCCAGAAATGCCGCTTCTGCCAGGCCACCAGCCTCTACCATCCCCACCGGATCAAGGATCCGGCCGTCGTGGTCAGGACCGTCTTGGGCAGCCTGGAGGCCACGGGCTATGAGGACGCCTCCCTGTTCGGACTGTCGATCGGCGACTATCCCTGCCTCGAGCCGGTCATCGAGGCCCTCATGGAGCGGCTGTCCCCGCGGCGGATTTCGCTGTCATTGTCTTCGCTGCGGCCGAAGCGCTTGTCGCCCGAGATCGTCGAATCGATCACCAAGGTCCGACGGACCGGATTCACCTTGGTCCCGGAGGCGGCCAGCGAACGGCTGCGCCGGGTCATCAACAAGGCCATCGAAGACGGGGAGCTATGGGACGCGGCCGAGAGCGCCTTCCGCCGCGGCTGGCGGCTGATCAAGCTCTACTTCATGATCGGCCTGCCGACCGAAACGGACGAGGACGTGGCGGCCATCCCGGCCATGGTTCGCGAGCTCTCGGCCCGCGGGAAAGCCATCCTGGGCGGGCCGCCGCGAATTCACGTCAGCCTGGCCAGCTTCATCCCCAAGCCCCATACCCCCTTCCAGTGGCAGGCCATGGAGCCGGCCGACAGCCTGCGGGACAAGCAGGCCCGAATCCGGGCGGCCTTGGCCCGGGATCGATCGGTCGAGATCAAGGCCCACGATGTCCGGCAATCGGTCCTGGAAGCCGTCTTCTCTCGGGGCGACCGCCGGTTGGGCGGGGTCCTGGAGGAAGCTTGGCGGGCCGGCGCCCGCTTCGACGGCTGGAGCGACCAGTTCCGTCCCGACCTCTGGCAGGAATCTTTCGCCCGCCGCGGCATCGATCCGGACGACTACCTGGCGGCGATTGAACCGGGCTCGGCCCTGCCTTGGGACGGAGTATCGACCGGGATCAAGCCCGCTTTCCTGCGGCAGGAGAGGGAGCGCGCCTTGCGGGCCGAGCGGACGCCCTCCTGCGAGGAGCGGGACTGCGCCTCCTGCCTCGGCTGCGAGACCGGCATGGACAAGCGCGGGCCCGCGGAAGGTCCCGTGGATCTGGGCGCCCTGTCCGGGCCGGCCGTCCTCGGCCGGCCGGCGGCCGAGCCCCTCCGTTACGTCGTTCTCTACGCCAAGGAAGGACCGGCCCGCTTCCTCGGCCACAACGACCTGGTCAATTCCCTGCAGAGGGCTTTCCGCAGGGCCGGAGTCGAGACGGTCCACAGCGCCGGCTTCCATCCCAAGCCGGTCATGTCCTTCGGCCCGGCTCTGCCGCTGGGCATGGCGGCAGCCGGCGAGTTCATGGAATTCAAGTCGGCCTTCGACATCCGCGAGGACGAGTTCCTGACCGCGGTCAATGCCGTCTCACCGGAGGGCCTGCGCTTCGTCTCGGTGAGCCGGCGAGGCCCGGACGAGCCGGCCTTTCAATCGCGTGTCCGGGCGGCCGTCTACACCGTGGACCTGACCGATCCCGCCTGGGGGGAGATGATCGCACCGGCCGAAGCGTCGGCCCGGATCCGGGCCTCGGCGGCGGCCGACCCGGCCTTCGACTGGCTGGAAGCCGTCGAGGCGGCCGACGGATGCCTGCGTCTGACGGCGGCCTTCCGGGTGACCAAGATACCGCGGCCGCAGGACCTCGTTCGCTTGGCCCTGGGACTGGGGCGGCCGGCCTTCGCCATGGTCCGGGAAGGCTTCCTCCTCGGGCCTCCGCAACCGCGGGCTTGACGTTTTTCCCTGGATTCCTGTATAAAACGCCTAGTCCGCCGAGCAGAAAAGCGAATTCGAGAAGGAGACACCCGTATGGTCGACTATACCTTGACTGAAGAACAGCAGGCCCTGCGTGACATGGCCCGGGACTTCGCCCGGAACGAGATGCGTCCCGTCGCCGCCAAATACGACCAGAGTCACGACTTCGCCTACGAGGTCATGGACAAGGCCTTCCAGGCCGGCTTCCTGACGTGCAACATCCCCGAAGCCTACGGCGGCGGCGGCCTGACCAGCCTGGACCTGGCCGTTCTCAGCGAAGAGCTGTCCTGGGGCTGTGCCGGCCTCTTCACCAGCATGATGGCCTGCTCCCTGGCCACCACTCCGATCATCCTCTACGGCAGCGAGGAGCAGAAGAAGACCTTCTTGGGCGGGATGTGCCGGACCTTCACTCTGGGCGCTTTCGCCCTGACCGAGCGCGAAGCCGGGTCCGATGCCGGCGCGGTCAAGACCCGGGCCGTTCGGGACGGCGATGCCTATGTCCTCAACGGATCTAAGTGCTTCATCACCAACGGCGGCGTGGCTGGTCTCTACACTGTCTTCGCCAGTACTGCCCCGCACAAAGGGGCCCGCGGCGTGAGCGCCTTCATCGTCCCCCGCGACGCGCCGGGCCTGACGATCGGCAAAGTCGAGGACAAGATGGGCCAGCGGGCTTCCAACACGGCCGAGATCTTCTTAGATAATGTCCGGATCCCGGCCGCCAACCTGATCGCCCGCGAGGGAATGGGCTTCCTCATCGCCATGCGGACCTTCGATGTGACCCGGGCTTCGGTCGGGGCGGCCGCCCTGGGCATCGCCCGAGCCGCTCTTGAGCATGCCATCGCCTTCGCCAAGACCCGGCGGACCTTCGGCAAGCCGATCGCTCTCTATCAGGCCACCCAGATGAAGATCGCCCAGATGGCCATGGAGCTCCAGGCGGCCCGCCACCTGGTCTGGCACGCGGCCTGGCTGTCCGATCAGGGCCGGCCCAACGGCAAGGAATCGGCCATGGCCAAGTGCTTCGCTTCGGACGTGGCCGTGGCCGCGGCCGGCGAGGCCATCCAGATCCATGGCGGCTACGGTTATATGCGGGACTACCCGGTGGAAAAGCTGTGGCGCGACGCCAAGCTGCTCCAGATCTACGAAGGGACCAACGAAATCCAGCGGCTCGTGATCGCCCACGAAGTCATCGGTCCGGTCAGGGACTAGACGGCTGCGACCCTCCTCCGTCCGCGGGCTTCCCAGAGGGAGCGAATCGTCTCGCCGGCCATGAGGGCCGCCAGCAGGAAGAGAATCAGCGCTACGACGGGGACCGCGTCCCCCGACAGCCTCAGGGCGCCGTCCTTGAGCCAGCCGTCGCGCATGAGGACGAGGAGAGCCCAGTTGGACATCAGGAACATCCAGAAGGAGGGGAGGGCCGCCACCCACCAGGCCTTCCTGGCCCGGGCCGTCCGGTAAAGCCAGATCGAGACGGCCATCAGGGCCAAGGCCGCCAGGAGCTGGTTCGAGGCGCCGAACAGGTTCCAGAAGATCTTCCAGGCTGGAATCGGGTTGCTGGAGGCGTCCTTCAGCGTCGCCGTGAGAAAGACCGCCGGCACGCCGATCGTCAGCAGGGTGGCGGCGGCCCGCCCGATCGGCCCCTTCCAGCCGGTGATCTCGTGGATGATGTAGCGGCCCAGGCGCGTGCAGACATCAAGGGTGTCGTAGACGAAGGTGGCGAAGGCCATCAGGCCGAAGGAGATGCCGTACTCGGCCGGGATGCCGATCAGGTCCAGGAAGCGCCCGATGCCGGAGGCATAGATGAAGTTCGGCGACGAATGGACCAGGGGATCGTTCTTGGCCAGAATCATGACGCAGGCCAGGCTGATGACGGCGACCAGCCCCTCCATGAGCATCATGCCGTAGCCGATGAACTTGGCGTCGCTCTCCCGGGCCAGCTGCTTGGAGGTCGTGCCCGAGCCGACCAGGGCGTGGAAGCCCGAACAGGCCCCGCAGGCCACGGTGATGAACAGGAGCGGGAACATCGGGAACCAGAACGCGGCCGGGCCTTCCGCTGCGCGGGTGAAGGCGGGGTAGGAGACCTTGAAGCCGCCGCCGATGAGGCCGATGGCGCAGGTGATCAGGGCTGCGTAAAGAAAGTAGCCGCCCAGGTGGCCGCGCGGCTGGAGCAGCATCCAGACCGGGATGATCGAAGCGACGAAGCAATAGGCCAGGATGAAGACGCTCCAGGCTTTCTGGGCCGAGGCGGCCGAGAGGCCGAGAAGCGAGGTCAAGTCGATGGGAATGTGAGGACCAGCCCAGATGGCCAGGCCGACCAGGGGCAGGAAGATGACCGTGGCCCAGGTCAGGCTGAGGACCCTCTTCCTCAGGAGCAGACCCATGGCTAGAGGCAGGGCCAGGTAGAGGAGGGAGGACGTGGCGATGGCCCCGCCTCCGATCCGCTGGCCGTTCTCCATCGCGATCGTGCCGACGAAAGACGACGAGGTGATGTCGGTGAAGGCCACGATGATGTAAACGAGGGTGATCCAGATGAAAATCATGAACAGCAGCCAGGCTCGGCGGGAGACATTCTCCTTGAGCACTTCGGTGATGGAGCGGGCCTTGTGCCGCACGGAGGCGATCAGGGCGCCCATGTCATGCACGCCGCCGATGAGAACCGCTCCCAAGACGACCCAGATCAAGGCCGGGGCCCAGCCGAAGGCGATCCCGGCGATGATCGGTCCGGTGATGGGGCCGGCCGCGGCGATGGCCGAGAAGTGTTGTCCGGACAGGAAGCGGGCCGGGGTGGGGATATAGTCAAGGCCGTCGTTGATCGACGCGGCGGGGGTGACTCGGGAGTCGTCAAGCGCAAAGACCCGGCGGGCCAGGAAGCGCCCGTAGAGGCGATAGGCGGCGGCGAAGAGGACGGCCGCTCCGGCAACGATGAAGAGGATGTTCATGACGGCCGCTCCAGGGCTCTGACCGGGGCCGGCGGGACGATCGAGTAGGAGGGGGGCTTGCGC
>DFYJ01000008.1:11133-11882 GCA_002383325.1 Candidatus Aminicenantes bacterium UBA4085 | reverse complement strand
GCCCTGGTAGACGCGGATGTAGGTCAGCTGGCCGTAGGCGCCGTCCTCCAGCTTGAAGGCCAGCAGCACGGCCGGCTTGGCCGGGTCGGTCTCCAGCTTGACCTCGCGGCCCTCGTTGTCCAGGTCGAGAGCGACGTTGTCGACCTCGGTCGGATTGGGCAGGTAGCGGACGATCCCGTCCAGCAGGGTCTGAACGCCCTTGTTCTTGTAGGCCGAGCCGATGAAGACCGGGGTCAGCTTGCGGGCGATGGTGCCGCGGCGAACCGCGGCGTGGACCAGGTCCTCGGTCACCCGGCCCTCCAGAATGGCCTCGGTCAGCTCGTCGGAGAACATCGAGGCGGCGTCCAGCAGGGCCTCGCGGCGGGCCTTAGCCTCCTCGTGGAGCTCCTCCGGGATGACCGTGCGGCGGATGTCGGATCCGTCCGGACCATCGAAATAGACGGCTTCCATGGTTACCAGGTCGACCAGCCCCCGCAGCTTGTCCTCCAGTCCGATCGGGATCTGCATCAGGACTGCGTTATGGCGGAGCTTCTCTTCCAACTGGTCGCGGACTTTGAAGGGGTTGGCCCCGACCCGGTCGCACTTGTTGACGAAGGCCACCCGGGGCACGTTGTAGCGCTTCAGCTGGCGGTCGACGGTGATGGTCTGGGACTGGACCCCGCCGACGGAGCAGAGGACCAGGACCGCCCCGTCCAGGACCCGCAGCGACCGCTCGACCTCGATGGTGAAGTCGACGTGGCCGGGGGTGT
>DFYJ01000008.1:0-11050 GCA_002383325.1 Candidatus Aminicenantes bacterium UBA4085 | reverse complement strand
CGATGTGGGCGCTGATGCCGATGTTGCGCATTTGTTCGATCGCGGTCGTCATGGCGGACAATTCCTCTAAATCTCTGTATCGAAATGAGTTCGCTCGGGCTTTCGCGGCGTCTTGAAGGGTTGGGACGAGACTCGAGACGGGAGAATCCCCGGTGAACGAGGCCGCATTATAGCCGAAGTCGGCTTAGAAGGCAAGCCTCGGTTGACTTTTCCCCCCGTAAAACCTACACTTTGCCTGATTTTCCCCACCGGTCGAGCCCTTTCCAGACCGTTCACGGGGCCAAGGATATCCGTGCCATGAGCGACAAGACCACCGCGACGCCCTACGAGGAATATGACGCCCAGGCCATCGAGACCCGCTGGCAGAAGGCCTGGCGGGAGGCTGACGCCTTCGCCGTCCGGGAGGAGCCCGGCCGGCCCAAGTTCTACTGTCTGGAGATGTACCCCTACCCCTCCGGCCGCATCCACATGGGCCACGTCCGCAACTACAGTATCGGCGATGTCATCGCCCGCTTCCAGATGATGCACGGCTTCAACGTCCTGCACCCGATTGGCTGGGACGCCCTGGGCATGCCGGCCGAGAACGCGGCCATCAAGTTCAAGACCCACCCCCAGAAGTGGACCATGGACAACGTGGCCCACATGACGACCCAGCTGCAGCGGATGGGCTTCGCCTACGACTGGTCCCGCGAGGTCAATTCCTGCAAGCCCGAGAACTACCGCTGGAACCAGTGGATGTTCCTGAAGATGTTCGAGCGCGGCCTGGCCTACCGGGCCGAGAGCTGGGTCAACTGGTGCCCGTCGTGCAGCACCGTCCTGGCCAACGAGCAGGCGGCCGGCGGCGTCTGCTGGCGCTGCAGCAGCGCCGTGGAGCAGAAGCGGATGACCCAGTGGATGCTCCGCATCACGGCCTACGCCGAGGAGCTGCTGACCGGCCACGCGGAGCTGTCCAAGTGGCCGGAGCACGTCCTGCTGATGCAGAAGAACTGGATCGGCCGCTCGGAGGGCGCCTACGTCGACTTCCCGGTGCCCGCCCTGGGCCGTTCCATCCGCGTCTTCACCACCCGCATCGACACGATCTACGGGGCCACCTTCCTGGTCCTGTCGCCCGAGCATCCGCTGTCGGCGGACCTGGTCCAAGGCCCGCGCGAAACGGAGCTGCGGGCCTGGATCTCCAAGACCATCGCCGCCTCTCGTCTCAAGCGGACGATCGGCGAGGCGGAGAAGGAAGGCGTGGACACCGGCGCCTTCGCGGTCAACCCCTTCACGGGGAAGAAGATCCCGATCTTCCTGGCCAACTATGTCCTGATGGAGTACGGCACCGGGGCCATCATGGCCGTGCCCGCTCATGACGGACGCGACCACGACTTCGCCGAGAAGTACGGCCTGCCCATCCCCGAGGTCATCGTGCCCAAGGAAGGCGCGCCGGCCGGAAAGCCCGGCGAGCTGTTCGAGGACCTCGGCCGCCTGGTCAACTCCGGCCCCTTCACCGGCCTGACGTCCGAGGAGGCCATGGACAAGATGGCCGCCCTGGCCAAGGACAAGGGCATCGGCGAGAAGGCCGTCACCTACCGCCTGCGCGACTGGGGCATCTNNGCATCTCCCGCCAGCGCTACTGGGGCACGCCCATCCCGATGATCCACTGCCCGGCCTGCGGCATCGTCCCGGTGCCGTACGAGGACCTGCCGGTGAGCATTCCCTATGAGGCCGAGTTCACCGGCGAAGCCGGCTCGCCGCTGGAGAAGATCCCCTCCTTCGTCAACGCGGCCTGCCCCAAGTGCGGCGGCCCGGCCCGGCGCGAGACCGACACCATGGACACCTTCGTCGATTCGTCCTGGTATTTCCTGCGCTACACCTCGCCGAAAGAGACATCGCTGCCCTTCCGCCGCGAGGCGGCCGAATACTGGATGCCGGTCGACCTCTACATCGGCGGCGTCGAGCACGCCATCCTCCACCTGATCTACGCCCGCTTCTTCACCAAGATGCTGCGCGACCTGGGCCTCATCGGCCTGGACGAGCCGTTCCCGCACTACCTGGCCCAGGGCATGGTCAACAAGGACGGCTCGGCCATGTCCAAGTCCAAAGGCAACGTGGTCGACCCGGACGCCATGATCCAGCGCTACGGGGCCGATGCCCTGCGCCTGTTCATCCTTTTCGCTGCCCCGCCCGAAAAGGAGTTCGAGTGGAAAGACGATGGCCTGGAGGGCTGCCACCGCTTCCTGGGCCGGGTCTGGGGCGTCCTGCAGGACGCCCTGGCGCTCGCCGTCGTGCCCGACGGTGCTGCTGAAGCAGGCTGCCCCGAAGACGCGGCCGGTCCGGTTGATCAGGAAGCCCTGTCCCGCCTGCGCAAGAAGCTGCACCAGACGATCCGCAAGGTGGGCGAGGACATCGGCCGGCGCTTCCGCCTGAACACCGCCATCAGCGCCTTCCATGAGCTGGTCAATGCGATCAGGAAGGATTGGGACGCCCTGGCCTCTTCGGCCGAGGGCCGGAACCTGCTGCGCCGGGCCGTCGAGGGACTGGCCCTGCTGATGGCGCCCGTCACACCCCACCTGAGCCAGGAGATGTGGAGCCGGCTGGGCCGCCAGGGCCTCATCATGCGGGCCCCTTGGCCGGAATTCGACCCGGCCCTGGCCCAGGAGGAGATGGCCACCATCGTGGTCGAGATCAACGGCAAGATCCGGGACAAGTACGAGACGGCCCCGGAGACGGGCGAAGAGGAGATGAAGTCCCTGGCCCTGGCCCTGCCCCGCATCCAGGAGCTTCTGGCCGGCAAGACCGTTCGCAAGGTCGTCGTCATCAAGGGCAAGATCATCAATATCGTTGTATAATCCCGGCAGGAGCCGATGATGACCGCACCTTCGAAGCGCCGTCCCGTCTGTCTTGGCCGCATCGGCCTGGCCGCCCTGGCCCTGGGCGCGGCCTTGATTCTCTCCGGCTGCGGCTACCGGCCCGTGGGCACGGGCTTCCTGCCGCCCGGCATTCGGACCATCCAGGTCCCGCTGTTCGCCAATCAGACGACCCGCTTCGAGCTCGACCTCAAGCTGACCCAGGCCGTTATCAACGAGCTCGCCTCCCGCGGCAAGATCGAGGTCACCACCGACGCGGCCAAGGCCGATGCCGTGCTGGAGGGCCGCATCCTGACCTTCGCCGTCAATCCCATTGCCTTCTCCGATCAGAAGACCGCCGACCGCTACGACATCCTGGTCGTGGCCGACGTGGCCCTCAAGGAGGCCAAAAGCGGCCGCGTCATCTACGCCAACCCTTCTTACATGTTCAAGACCGACTATCAGGTCCCCCAGGGGCAGGACTTCGAGTCCTCCGAGACCGAGGCCCTGGAGAGTCTGGCCAAGCTCTTCGCCCGCGGCCTCGTCGTGGCCATCCTGGAAGGCTTCTAAATTGGCTGGGGCCAAGGCCGGCTATCTCTTCCACGGCGAAGAGCTGTACCCGGCCCGCCGCCTTCTGAACAAGCTCAAGCTCGATCTGGCCACGGAAGACGGCGAGCCGGCTGTCGAAGAGCGCATCGACTCCGCCGATACCTCCTGGCGCGATATCCTCGACCGGGCCCGAGCCATCCCCTTCTTCTTCTCGCCCTGGCGGCTCTTCGTGGTCGAGATGACCAAGGCCGCCCAGGCCGACCTGGATGAGGCGGAAGAGTCGGTCATGCGCGAGTTCTTCGCCTCGCCGACCCCGAAGACATCCCTGGTCGTCCTCTATGAAGGCAAGCTGGCCAAGACCAAGGGGCTGCTCAAGCTGTTCGGCTCCCTCCCCCCGGACATCGTCAAGGTCGAGGAGATGAAGCCGTATAGGGACAAGGAGCTTCTGCCCTGGATCGAGGACGCGGCCGGACGCCTCGGGAAGCGGATCGCCTCCGATGCCGCCGCGCGCCTGGTCGAGACCGTCGGCGCCGACTTGCGGCTCCTGGACGCCGAGCTGGAGAAGCTGGCCGTCTACGCGGGCGAGAAGAAGGTCATCGAGCGGGCCGATGTGCTGGCCGTCTCGGACTGGGTCAAGGACTTCGATCCCTGGGAGCTGACCAATTCCCTGGAGGCGGGCCAGACCGGGCGGGCCATCCTGATCATGGACAGGCTGTTGGCCGAGGGCGTGGCGCCCCAGGTCCTGATGGGCTACCTGGCCGGATTCTTCCGCGACCTGCTGCTCGGCCGCATCGGCCTCTCGGAAGGCCGCGATCGGAAAGCCGTCTTCGCCGAGGTGCGGCCGAACATCAAGGAAGCCTGGCGGCAGCTCTACAGCGAGAAGTTCAGGTCCTACTTCGACCTGGTCGACAAGCTGTCCCTGGCCGAGATGACCCGCCTGCTGACGGCCCTGGAGGAGATCGACTTGCGGACGAAGACCTCCGAGGTCGAGGCCAAGCCTCTTCTTCAGGCTTTTGTTTACGAGTTTGGCCGGTCGATCGGCCGGGGGGACGTCACTTCGCGGGGTCGGGCTTGACGGCCTCGATCTGGCGGCCGAGACGGGACTTATAGCGGGCGCCGGTATTGGCGTGGATGGTGCCCTTCTTGACCGAGCGGTCGATCACGGCATAGGCCCGGGGCAGGGCCTTGCGGGCGGCCTCTTTATCCTGATCCTCGATGAGGGAGCGGACCTTCTTGACCTCGGTCCTCAGCGCGGAGGTGTTCTTCTTGTTGATCTTGTTGCGGCGGACGCTGTGGCGCTGCTGGCGGACCGCGGAAGCATGCTTGGCCATGGGTGTCTCCTTAAAGCCGCGTTATGATAGAATAAGCCTGCCTAAAAGTCAACGCGCTCCTTTATTATCAACGACATGAAAATCGTCCTCCAAAGGGTCGGGCGGGCCCACGTCAGCGTCGACGGGGTCGAGGTCGGCCGCATCGGACGCGGCCTGTGCCTTCTGGTGGGGATCGAAAAGGGCGACACGGCGGAGGACGTCGAGAAGCTGGCCCGCAAATCGGCCGAGCTACGGGTCTTTCCCGACGAGATGGGCAAGATGAACCTGTCCGTGGCCGAGGCCGGCGGCGCGGTCCTGGCCGTGTCCCAGTTCACCCTGGCCGGATCGACCGACAAGGGCCGGCGCCCGGGCTTCGACAACGCCGAGGAGCCGGCCCGGGCGGCGGAGCTTTTCCGGTCCTTCATCGAAAGCCTGCGGGGCCGCGGCCTGACCGTGGCCACGGGCGTCTTCCAGGCCATGATGGAAGTGCACATCCTCAACGACGGCCCGGTCACCTTCATCCTGGCTTCGCGATGAGTCCGGCCAAGCCCGAGACCCGCTCGCCGTATGTCCGGACGGTCTCCTTGGCCGCCTGGTCCCTGCCGGGCGGACCGGGGCGCCGCCTTCCCCGGCTCGATATCGAGCTGACCGAGCGCTGCAATTTCAATTGCCTCCATTGCACCATCAACCGGCCGGCGGACGACGACGCCGCCCGGGCCGCCGAGATGAGCCGGGAGACGATTGAAGAGATCCTCCGCCAAGCCGCCGGGCTGGGCGTTCTGTCCGTCCGCTTCACGGGAGGCGAGCCGCTCCTGCGGCCGGACTTCGAGGCGATCTACCGGATGGCCCGCGGCCTCGGCCTGCGCGTCTCGCTCTTCACCAACGCCTCCCTGATCACGATCCGGAAGGCGGAGCTTCTCGGCAGCCTTCCGCCGCTCGATCCGGTCGAGGTCTCGCTTTACGGCCTGAGCCGGGATGCGGCGGATGCCTCGACCAGGACCCCGGGCGCGGGCGATGCCGTGGCCCGGGGCTTGAAGCTGCTCGATATGTACGGCGTCAAATATGTCGCTAAGTTGGTCGTCCTGCCCCCCAGCGAGCCCGAGATCGATGCTTTCCGGCGCCGGGAGGCGGCGCGCCCGGGCGGCGCCGTCACTCGGCCGTCCTTCGTTTGGCCCTCCGACCTGCGGGCCCGCCGCGACTCGCGGACGGCCAACGCCCGGCTGGCCGGCCTGCGCCCGACGCCGGAGAAAGCGGCGGCCTTCGCGGCGGCGGAAGCCGGGTTTCGCGATGAGATGACGGCCTTCTGCCGGGCCCAATGCCGCCCGCCCGGCCCGGGACTGTTCGGCTGCGGGGCCGGGACCGAGACCGCCTGCATCGATGCCTACGGACGCTTCCAGCTCTGCCTTCGCCTCCGCCATCCCGATGCAACCACGGCCCTCGGCCCGGGCGGCCTGGCCGAAGCGCTGGCCTCCTTTGTTCCCAAGGTCCGTCAAAAGAAAGCCCGGAATGCCGGCTACCTGGCCCGCTGCGCCCGCTGCTTCCTCAAGGCTCTCTGCGAACAGTGTCCCGCGTCCTCGTGGCTGGAACACGGCCGGCTCGACGCGCCGGTCGACTACCATTGCCGGACGTCCCACGTCCAGGCCCGGGCCTTGGGCCTGCTGAAGCGGGGCGAGAAAGCCTGGCTGGTTCGAGACTGGCGGCGGAGGGTAGACGCCGCCGCCGGAGGTTCCCATGTCCGAAAAAGCTGATCTTGACGCCGCCTATGTCCCGTCCTCGGAAGTGGTCGCCAGGACCATCGGGGACGAGCTGGTCATCGTCCCCCTTGCGGCCGGCCTCGGCGACCTGGAGGGCGAGCTGTACTCCCTGAACGAGACCGGCCGGGCCGTCTGGTCCCGCCTTGACGGCCGGAGCCTGCGCGCGGTCGCGGCCGACTTGGCCGTCGAGTTCGAGGCCGAGCCCGGCGTGCTGGAGAGGGACGCGGCCGGTTTGATCGAGGAGCTCCTGCGGAGGAGAATCGTTGTCCGCAAGCCCGACTGACCTGGGTTCCGCCGGCGGTCCTCCGGACGGCATCCTCCGGGTCGGATCGCCCGGCCTGGCCGGATTGGCCCGCGCGATCCTGGCGGCCGGCCGTCCGGTCCGCTTCCGCGTCAGCGGTTCGAGCATGCTGCCGAACCTTCGGGACGGCGACATCATCCTGGTCGGCCCGCCGGGGCGGCCCTTTGAAAGAGGCGACGTAGCCGCCTTCATCACCCGCCCGGAAGGGCCCCTTCTCGTCCATCGCCTGCTCTCGGTTGACGACGGCGTCTTCCGCTTCAAGGGAGACAAGGCCGCCCGCTTCGATCCGCCGGTCGCCGCCGAAGGCATCATCGGGCTCGTCCTGGCCGTGGAGCGGCGCGGCCGCTCCGTCCGCTTCGGCGGCCGCGGCGGAAAGCGGCTGGCTGCGGGATTGAGCCGGGCCGGCGCTTACAAGGCTCTCCTGGCCGTCCGCTGGTGGATCAAGCGATTGTTCACCGGGAGGCGGACGGATGCCTGAGGCGCCGGTCCGGAGCATGCCGCTGGACCGGCATCCGGCCTGGGACAAGGTCCGGGCCGCGGGCGGGATCTTCTCCTTCGAGTTCGAGGCCACGGCCCGCTGCAACAACGACTGCCGCCACTGCTACGTCAACTTGCCGGCGGGGGACGCCGCGGCGCGGGCCAGGGAAATCCCTGCTCCGGTCCTCGACCGCATCGCCGCGCAGGCGGCGGATCTGGGAGCCCTGTGGGTCCTCCTCACCGGCGGCGAGCCGCTGCTGCGCGAGGATTTCGAGGAGATTTATCTAAGCCTGAAGCGCCGCGGCTTTCTGGTCTCCGTCTTCACCAATGCCTGCCTGGTGGAGAAGCGCCACATCCGTCTGTTCAAGGCCTTCCCGCCCCGGGACGTCGAAGTCACGGTCTACGGCGCGAGCGAAGAGGTCTACGAGCGGGTGACCAGGGCCAAGGGCTCCTTCCGCGCCTTCCGTCGCGGCCTGGAGCGGCTGGAGTCGGCCGGCCTCCCGGTCCGCTTGAAGGCCATGGTTCTGCGCTCCAACCTCGAGGAGATGGGGGAGATCGCCCGCTTCGCCAAGGCCCGGCCGGGGTCGGACTTCCGCTATGACGCCTCCCTCCACATGCGGACGGACCGCGATCCCGGCCGCAACGCCCTGATCGAGTCCGAGCGGATTTCGGCCGAGGAAGCCGCGGCGCTGGAGCGGGCCGATCCGGAGCGCTTCGCGGCCCTGAACGACTTCTGCCGCCGCTACGGCGTGGGCGACAAGCCGCGCCTCGAGCCGAAGCTCTTCCGCTGCGGCGCCGGAATGGATCATTCCGCCCTCGGCCACGATGGGACCCTGCGGCCGTGCGATGCCCTGCGCCGTCCGGAGTTCGAGGCCGATTTGAAGGCCGAGCCGCTGGCGGAGGCTTTGGCCCGCATCCGGGACCGCGTCCGGACGGCAGTCTCCAACCGCCCGGAGTTCCTGGAGGGCTGCGCCGCCTGCTCCGTCATCGGGCTGTGCTTCTGGTGTCCGGCCCGGGGCGACCTGGAGACTGGCGAGATGGATCGTCCCGTCCCCGCCTTCTGCCGCTCCGCCTACGCCCGAGCAGGTCTTAAAGAAACTTGAACTCGCAGATTTTTTCGAGCCCGGCCACCGCCGCGGCCCGGACATAGGGGCTCTTGTCCTTGGACAGCTGGACCAGGAGGGTCCGCGCCTCGGCTCCGCCGATCTCGCCCAGGGCCAGGGCGGCCGAGCGGCGCACGTCGGCGTTGGGGTCCTGGACCACGGCCCGCACCGCCCGGGCGGTGGAGCGCTTCCGCTTGGCCGCCAGGATGCGCAGGGCCGCGCTCTTGGAGTACCAGGGCGGCCGGTTCAGCCGCTCGCAGAGATCGTCCAGGGGACAGTCCTCGCGGAGGATGAGCTCGCGGACGATGATGTCGCGGACTTCTTCGGCCGGATCGACAAGCAGCTCGACCAGCAGCGGGGTGGACCAGGCGGCGTCCGACTCGGCGGCCGCCTGCAGCAAACGAATCTTCTTGGAGCGGCTCTGGATGATGGCCAGCTTGCGGGCGATCTCTCGGGCCAATTGGCGCGGATCGGTCTCCGGATCCAGCGGCCGGGGGAAGGCCAGCTCGGCCAGCAGGGGATCGGGCGCGTCCGAATCCCCGCCGGGCTGCCGCCGCAGGAACTTGACCACGGCCTAGACGGTCTCCAGGATGTGGCCCATCTTTTCCTTCTTGGTCTTGAGGTAGCGGCTGTTGGCTTCGTTGGGCGGTATCTCCAACGGCACCCGCTCGACGATCTCCAGGCCGTAGCCGGTCAGGCCGATGAACTTGCGCGGGTTGTTGGTGATGAGGCGGAGCTTGCGCACGCCCAGGGCGACCAGGACCTGGGCCCCGATGCCGTAGTCCCGCTGGTCGGGCTTGAAGCCCAGCCGGGTGTTGGCCTCGACCGTGTCGGCGCCCGTGTCCTGCATGGCGTAGGCCCGGATCTTGTTGGTCAGGCCGATGCCGCGGCCCTCGTGATTGAGGATGTAGAGGATGACCCCGCGGCCTTCCTTGTCGATCATCTCCATGGCCCGGTGGAGCTGGTCGCCGCAGTCGCAGCGGCTGGAGCCGAAGGCGTCGCCGGTCAGGCATTGCGAATGGGCCCGGACCAGGAGCGGCGTCTCGGGATCGATGTCCCCCTTGATCAGGGCCACGTGATGCTCGCCCCGGATCTGGTCCTCGAAGACGGCGATCCGGAAGTGGCCGAAGGCCGTGGGCATGTCCGCCTCGTCGATCTTGCGGACCAGGCACTCGTGCCGCATCCGGTACTGGATCAGGTCGGCGATGGTCAGGATCGGCAGGCCGTGCTCGGCGCTGATGCGCTCCAGCTCCGGCATGCGGGCCATGCTGCCGTCCTCGTTCATGATCTCGCAGATGACCCCGGCCGGGCGGAGGCCGGCCATGCGGGCCACGTCGATCGAGGCCTCGGTCTGGCCGGCCCGGGCCAGGACGCCGCCTTCCTTGGCCTGCAGGGGCAGGATGTGCCCGGGGCGGGCCAGGTCCTCCGGCCGTGTAGCCGGCTCGACGGCGGCCTGGATGGTCCGGGCCCGGTCGGCCGCCGAGATGCCCGTGCTGACGCCGGCTTTGGCGTCAATGGTCACGGTGAAGGCGGTCTGGAAGCGGGCCGTATTGTCCTGGACCATCAGCGGGAGCTGCAGCTCCTCGAGCCGCTCGCGGGTCAGCGGCAGGCAGATCAGGCCGCGGCCGAAGCGGGCCATGAAGTTGACGGCTTCGGGGGTGGCCTTGTCGGCAGCCACCATCAGGTCGCCCTCGTTCTCCCTGTCCTCGTCGTCGACGATGATGATCATGCGGCCGTCGCGGACGGCCGCGACAGCCTCCTCGACCGTGGCTGTGCGGCGGGTCTGGGTCATCAGCGGGTATCTCCCCGGCGCGGTCCGTGAATCGATCCGGCCTCGGACCGGCCTAGCCGCTGATTATATACATACTTTCCGATCATGTCACATTCGACGTTGACCGGGTCGCCGGCCCGCAGGGACGACAGGTTGGACTTGTCCAGCGTGGCCGGGATGAGCTCGACCTCGAAGGAGGACGGGCCGAGCGCGGCCACGGTCAGGCTGACTCCGTTGACCGCGACCGAGCCCTTGGGGATGAAGTACTTGCGCTGGGCCGCCGGCAGGGCGAAAGCCAGGCGCAGGCCCGGGTGCTTGGGTGTTGATCGAAGGGTCTTGGCGGTGAAGTCGATGTGGCCCGAGACCAGGCGCCCGCCCAGCGGATCGGCCAGGGTTAGCGGCAGCTCCAAGTTGAGCCGCGCCCCGGGGCGCAGCCCCCCCAGAGTCGTGCGGGCCAGGGTCTCCTGCGACAGGTCGAAGATAAGATTCCCGCCGTCCCTCCGGGTGAGAGTCAGGCAGACCCCGTCCACGGCGATGCTGCCGCCGGGGGCGAGCCGGCTCTCCGGGATCGAGGCCTCGACGGCCAGGACCGTGCGGCCCTCGCGGAAGCCGCCGAAGCGGCCCTGGTTCTGGATGATTCCGGTGAACATCAGAGCGCTCCTTCCACCGCCAGGTCGGCCTCGAGTCGGAAAGTCCGGGCGCCCTTCAGCCGGAGCGCCCCGTCCAGGCCGGCCGGGCCGCGGCCGCCGCAAACCGAGACCGCGTCGTGTCCGCCGATCAGCCGCGGCGCATAGACGAACAGGCCGCGGTCGGCCAGGCCGCTCTCGAGGATGGATGTGGCCAGGCGTCCGCCCCCCTCGATCATGACCGAGGCGATGCCGCGCCCGGCCAGCTTCTTGAGGACGGACCGCAAGTCCAATCCCGGCCCGCCCGCCTCCGCCCCGACCGTCATGGTCT
>DFYJ01000075.1 GCA_002383325.1 Candidatus Aminicenantes bacterium UBA4085 | reverse complement strand
GTCGCCCAGCTCGACGAAGGGAGCGTTCTTGGTCTCGATTTTGATCAGGGCCAGGTCGCTTTTTGGATCCGTGCCCACGATCTTGGCCGTATAGGTCTCGTCGGAGATCATGGCCACGGTGGTCTTGGTGGAACCCTCGACCAGGTGGTTGTTGGTGATGATGTAGCCGTCGGCGCTGACCAGGAAGCCCGTCCCCTGGACGGTCGCCTTGCGGTCCTGTTGGCGGGGCGTGGGCTGGTCGAAGAACCGGTTCCAGAACTCGTCGAGGGGGGAGCCGTCCGAGAAGGAGCTTTGCGAGGCCTTCTCGACGCGCACGGATTCGACCTTGACCACGGCCGGTCCGACCTTTTCGGTGATCTTGACAAAGTCCATCTCGGGCTTCAGGGACGTCGTCTGGGCGAACAGTCCGGTCCCGGCGCCGGCCGAGCCCCCGGCGAAGGCGGCGCCCGAAGCTCTGTGCTCGGGCAGGAAAACGAAGATATATCCCGCGGCCATGATGCCTAAAGCGAAGCTGGCCAAAGAGATCCACACGGCTTTCTTCATCGGTATTCCTCCATGATCCGTCGCTGACGGCCGTTTCTGGCCTTGACGGGGAACGTCCAAGATAGCATAGACCGGCCGCCTTTTCAAACACGTTTCCAACCCGGAAAGGCCGCTGAGCGTTGCATTTGGGGACGGCCGGGTCTAAGATGAGGGGCCATGAAAAAGGGCCTCTTGATCGTCCTGGAAGGCATCGACGGGACCGGCAAGTCGACTCAGGCTGCGAGCCTCGTCCGCCGCCTCCGACGCCGCGGCTTCCCGGCCGTTGCCTCACGCGAGCCGACCCGTGGCCGGCACGGCCGGGAGATCCGGCGCAAGGCCCGTCAAGCCGGATCCCTGACCCCCCGCGAGGAGCTGGATCTCTTCCTTCTCGACCGCCGTGAGCACGTCGAGCGGACCATCCGGCCGGCCCTGTCCGAGGGGAAGATCGTGATCCTGGACCGTTACTACCTCTCGACCATCGCTTATCAGGGGGCCAAAGGCCTCGATCCGGAAGCAATCCGGAAGGCCAACGAGCGCTTCGCCCCGCGGCCGGACCTGGTCTTCATCCTTGATCTGCCGGCCGAGCGGGGCTTGGGCCGGATCGAAGGCCGGGGGAGGCGCGACCTGCTCTTCGAACGGGCCGGCTACCTGAAGCGGGTCCGGCGCATCTTTCTCTCCTTTAAGGGGCCCCGCATGGTCCATCTGGATGCCGGGCGGAAGCGCCGCGACCTGGGCGACGAGATCCTGTCTCGGGTCTTGAAAAAAGCGGGCCCTCTGCTATAGTTGGGCATTATGTCCGCCGCCAAGAAGCTTTGGAAGATCCGCATCGTCCCGACCGACGCCAAAAAGCTCCTGCGCAGCCTCCTGAAGGTGCTGGTGTTCGGGACCGCCATCATCCTGGGCGGTCTGCTCGGCACCTATATCGCCGTCAAGCAGGGCCTGCCTGATGTGGCCGAGATCGAGAAGCTGACCCCCAGCCTGACGACTTCCATCCTGGCCGACGACGGCCGGGTGATCAAGGAGATCGGCCCCGAGAAGCGCATCTTGGTGGCCTACGACAAGATCCCGGAGAGCCTCAAACAGGCCATCCTGGCCACCGAGGACCCCCGCTTCTTCAAGCACGGGGGCGTGGATGCGAGGGGCTTCGTCCGGGCCATCTGGCAGAACATCTGGCATGTCTTCGGCGGCCGCAAGCTCGAGGGCGGCTCGACCATCACCCAACAGCTGGCCCGGGAATATTTTCTCTACCGCCAGCAGACCGTCCACCGCAAGCTGGTCGAGTGGGTCCTGGCGGTTCAGATCGAGAAGCGGTACTCCAAAGAGAAGATCTTCGAGATGTACTGCAACCAGTTCAACCTGGGCCACGGGGCCTACGGCATCGAGTCGGCCGCCCACCTGTTTTTCGGCAAGAGTGTCTCCGACCTGACCCTTGAGGAAGGAGCCATGATCGCCGGCATTTTCCGGGGCCCGTCCCGCTACTCACCCTACAACGCCGCCGAGTTGACCCTGGCCCGCCGCAACCACGTCCTGACCCGCATGGTTGAGGAGGGCTACCTGGACAAGTCCCGGGCCGAGTCAGCCAAGAAGAAGCCGCTGGACGTCCTGCCGCTCGGGCGGGGTGACGCGGACTTCGGGGCCACCTTCTTCGAGGAAATCCGCCGCACCATCGTCTCGACTTACGGCGAGGATGCCCTGTACAGGGGCGGAATGAAGGTCTCTACGACCCTCAACATCGACGCCCAGACCGCCGCCGAGGCCGCTCTGCGCCAAGGCCTGCGCAACCACGACAAGCGCCGCGGCTGGCGCAAGGACAAGCCCCTCCTGACCGAGGACAAAGCCTTCCTGACCAGCGGTCGGACCCTGGAGGACTACTGGCTGAAGTCCTGGACCTCGCCCCGGGTTGAGGCCGGCGACGTCGTCGAGGCCATCGTCCTGTCCGTGGCCAAGGCCGAGGCCAAGGTCCGGGTCAAGACCTATACCGGGAGGATGCGCAGCGACGATATCGGCTGGACCAAGGCGCGCCAGCTCGACCGGCTCCTGCAGGCCGGCCACGTGGTCCTGGTCCGGATCAAGAGCAAGGACGAGAAGAAAAAGGAGCTCCAGGTGTCGCTGGACCAGGAGCCCCTGGCCGAAGCGGCCTTCATCGCCGTCGAGCCGCAGACGGGCCAGATCAAGGCCATGGTCGGCGGCTATTCCTTCGCCCGCAGCCAGCTGAACCGGGCCACCCAGACGGCCCGCCAAGCCGGCTCCTCGATCAAGCCGATGATCTATACGGCGGCCCTGGACAACGGCTTCACTCCCGCTTCGCGTATCGAGGACAAGCCCACCGACTTCCAGGACAAGTGGACGCACACGACCTGGACGCCCAAGAACTACGATCGCCAGTATAAAGGCATGATCACTCTGCGCTGGGCGCTGGAGGAGTCGCGCAACGTGCCCACGGCCGCGATCCTCGACCAGATCACCCCCCAGACCGGCGTCGACTATTGCAAGCGCTTCGGGCTGACCACCAATCTCTATCCCTATCTGTCGCTGGCCCTGGGAACCTTCGAGATGAAGCTGATCGAGATGGTCTCGGCCTATTCGACCTTCCCCAACCGCGGGGTCCGGGTCAAGCCCTCCTTCATCCTCAAGATCGAGGACCGCGACGGGAACATCCTGGAGGAGAACAAGGTCGAGTCCGAGGACGTCATCTCGCCCCAGACCGCCTACCTGATGACCTACATCCTGGAGGGCGTCGTCGAACGGGGCACGGCCCGGGGGGCTTCGAGCCTCTTGGCGGATTTGCCCTTGGCCGGCAAGACCGGAACGACGGACAAGTACACGGATGCCTGGTTCATCGGCTTCTCGCCCTCGCTTTGCGCAGGCGTCTGGGTCGGCTATGACGACAACCATCCGCTGGGGGCCGGTGAAGAGGGCGCCTTGGCCGCCCTGCCCATCTGGAGGGATTTCTTCAGCGGCGTCCTCGCGGCCGGGAAGAAGCGGGCCGCGGAGGCTAAAGCCGAGATCAAGCCCGAGGAGTTCGTCGTTCCCAGCGGCATCGTCTTCGAGGCCATCGATCGCAAGACCGGCCTGCGCCCGGCCTCCTACTGCCGCTGGCGGTTCATGGAAGCCTTCCTGGAGGGAACCGAGCCGATGCGGTTTTGCTCGCTCGAGGATCACCTCCTGGTGCTCGACTACGACGGCGACGCCGGGGGCAGCGAAGGGCACCGGCCCTAGTCCTCCCGTCGTCTGCATCCCACTCCGATTCGTCCCCCCGGAGATTGGGGAGGAAACCAAAAAAAAGGGAAGCGGCGAAGGCCGCTTCCCTAAGGGGTGACGGAAGGGAGCTTACCGGCGATGGCTGCCGCCGCCGGAGCTGCGGGAGCCGCCCGACGAGCCGCGGGAGGAGGAGCCCCTGGACGAGGAAGAGCCGCTCGAGGAGGAGCCCCGCGAGACCGTCCCGCGGGAAGAGGACGAGCCGCTCGAAGAGGAGCCGCTCCGGACCGAGGAACCCGACTGGCCGCTCTGGATGCGGCGGTAGACGTTGCCCAGAACCGAGCCCGTGGAGCTCCGGCCGGTGCCCTCGCGGGTGATGGACGGGGAGGAAGGATAGCCGTATCCCGAACCGGGTGCGTAGGATCGCGCCGGGGTGCCCGATCCGGTTGTGCTCTCGTACTTGCGGATCTTCCGCTCGCCCGCGGCCCCGCTCTTGGCGGCGGGCGGGTTGCCCTGCTGGGACTCGCCCTTCTTGACCGCGCCGCTCTCGCCGGTCCTGGCGGAAGCCGGTTTGTCGCCCTGGCCCTGCGTGGTGCCCGACCGGTTGTCCACGACTCGGCTGCCGGACGGTTGTCCGCCGGCCTGGGAATTACCGGTTTCGCGGATGGCCCGGTCGCTCTGGCCGCGAGTCGTGCCCTCGCCGGCCGCGCCTGCGCCGCCCTGACGCAGGATGACGCCGCCGCCGGCGCCGCTCAGGGGCTCGGTCGAGATCCGGCTGGGGGAGACGGGCCGCACATCGGGCATTTTGCCCGCCATCGTGATCTGGCCGACGTTCTTGAGCGCGTCGGGATTGATCGAGACCCTCCTGATGTCCTTGGCCTGGAGTTGATCCTTGCGGATGACGGTCATGGCTCGGGAGTTGTGGGGGTAATAGCCCTGCCAGCCGCGGCCCCAGTAGCGGTTATTATAGAGAACGCCGGGGTAGCCCCAGTAGCTCAGGGGCGCCCAGCCCCAGTAGTCATAGCCCCACCACCAATCCACCCAGGCCGGGCCCCAGACCCCCATCGGGATCCAGTGCCAGCCCCAGCCCATGCTCCAATGCCAGCGGCCGTAGTGGAAGGGGCCCCATCCCCACGGCTCGGAGGGAATCCAGACCCAGCCGGCTATGGGAATCCAAGTCCAGCGGCCCCAGGAGTAGGGACGCCAGTCGGGACCCATGTTGCGGGGGATCCAGACCCAGCCGAATTCGGGCGACTCGTTCCAGTCGCCGTACTCGTCAAGCTCGTACTCGAGGTCGGAGAGCTCCTCGGGCAGGTAGCTGCGCCCGGACTCTCGCCGGACCAGCGACAAGCGGGAGGAGTTGAAGCGGTCGAAAGCGTCCTCGGACCCGGCCGCGAAGAAGGCCGCCGGCTTGCCCTGGAAGCCGCCCTTGGCCAGGACGATCTTCTGCGAGTCCTTGACCAGCATGGATCCGTCCTCGCCGGCCGCCTCGACCATGCCCTCGAAGACCATGATCTCGGTGCCGCCGCCCTCGCGGACGTCGATGCGGTAGAGACCCCGGTCCAGGACGTAGAACGTGGCGTCGTCGGTCAGGACCTCAATGGACTTCTCTTTAGCCAGGGCGCCCACGTCAAGGTACATATGGCCGGACCACTGGCGTATCCGGGTCACGGCGTTGTCGCGGCGGGGGAGGGAGGCGAAATCGATCTTGGAGTTCTGATCCAGCCGCACGTAAAGCCGCTTGCCGAGGTAGATCTCCATGCGGCCTTCGGTCGTGCCGATCCGGTCGCCTTCAGCGATGGGGGTGTTGATCTCGGCGTCTTCATAGCCGAGGTCCTGGGCTCTCTGGATGAAAGCCGCCCCCGTCAGATGGCTGAGGCGGGCGAACGAGTTATTGACATATCGTGTTTCCTGCTCCTGGGCGCTCAGGGACGGCACCAGGAAGGCTGTAGCCAGCAGGATGTAGGCGGCTCTTTTCATTTCCGTTCTCCTTACGCCCATCTCTCTTGCAAAAATTATACCAAGCCTGCCGCCTGATTTACCAGGCTTATTTCCGATATAACGTCCTTTTTTGGGGACAGGTGTTCCGTCACAGGGCCTTCCAGTACCGCTTGTGGACGGCAAGAGTCCGGGCCGCCTCCAAGGCCGCCTCGGGAGACAACCGCGGCTCGACGGCGGGAGGTGGATCGATGCCGGCCAGCTGGCCGATCGTCCGACGGACACCTTCGGCCAGCCTATCCAGGTGGTAGCCGCCCTCCAGGACCAGCAGCAGGCGTCCGCCGCAGAGGGCCTTGGCCAGCCCTTTCAGCTCGGCGGTCAGCGCTGCGAAGCCCTCTCCGGTCACGAGCATTCCGCCCAGGGGGTCGCCGGCGCAGATATCATAGCCGGCTGAGACGACGATGAACTCAGGCCGGAACTCGGCCGCAATGGGGCCGAGGATGTTCCGATGGATGGCCAGGAAATCGCCGTCCGACCGGCCGGCCCGCAGCGGGACATTGACGGTGAATCCCTCGCCTTCGGCGTGACCCTTTTCGGCCACCGATCCCGTGCCGGGGAAGAGGGGGCTCTGATGGGTGGAAAAATAAAGCACATCGGAGCGGGTATCAAAGAGGTGCTGGGTCCCGTTGCCGTGGTGGAGGTCCCAGTCGACGATCAGGACGCGGCCTAGGCCGCGGCGGCGAATCAAGTGCTCGGCAGCCAGGGCGGCGTTATTGAAGAAGCAGAAGCCCATGGCCCTGTTGATCTCGGCATGGTGGCCGGGCGGGCGGACCAGGGCCAAGGCGTTGTCGGCCTGGCCGCGGAGGATGGCGTCCGCGGCTTCGATGGCGCCGCCGGCCGCCAGGAGAGCCGTTTCGTAGGTCAAGGCCGTTGCCACGGTGTCGGCGTCCAGCGGCACGAATTCCGAGCCGGCCGTGGCTCCCAGGAAGCCGACGTATTCGGGGACGTGAAGAAGACCGATCTCTTCGACGGCCGCCGGGCGCGGCTTGATCCGAAGCAGGGGCAGGCCGGGCTCGGCGTCGAGCCGGGCATGGATGGCCGCCAGGCGCTCCGGCGACTCGGGGTGTCCCGGGCCCATGTGATGGGCCAAGAAACGGTCGTCCCGGACGATTCCTGTCGTCATTTCTTGGGGAAGAACCCGGCCAGATCCTCCTCCTTGGGCTTGGCCGTCAGCAGGCTGACGACGACCAGGGAGAGGAGGGAGACGGCGAGGGCCGGGTAGATGAGCGGGATGCCCCAAGGGTCGCCCTCGGGCACCTGGGAAGCCGGCAAAACTTTGGACAGGATGAAGAAGGCCACGCTGACGACCGTGCCGGAGACGATCGAGGCTAGGCCGCCGGCCTTGGTGGCCCGCTTCCAGGCCAGGGCGGCGATCAAGGCCGGAGTGATGGCCACGCCGTAGATGGTGTAGGCGAACAGGCTCATCTCCAGCACGCTCTTCAGCTGGGTGGCGAGCAGGAAGGCCAGGACGCCGATGACGACGATGACGACCTTCTGCAGGGCGACCATCTTCTTCGGGTCGGCGTCCTTCTTGAGAAAGCGCTGGTAGATGTCGCGGATCAAGGTGGTGGAGGGCGAGAGCAGGTAGTTCATGCCGGTGGAGATGACCACGGCGCAGGCCGCACCCAGAAGGAGAACGCCTACGGGGACGGGCACAAGCTGCTTGGCGGCCATCAATACGACTTTGCCGCCGGCCTTGGGCAGGCTCAAGTCGATCTGGCCTTGAAGCTTGCTGAAAGCGAAAACGGCGATGACGACGACGATGGTCTCGACGAAGATCGTCCCGACCGTCCACCAAGCCACGGCCTTCTTGGCGTCTTGGCCGGACTTGGCGCTGTAGAATTTCTGGTACATGCTCTGGACGCCGAGCAGGAGAAACATGGTCGAGAGGAAATACCCTATGGCTTTCAGCCAGGGATGGGCCCCGAATTGGCTGTTGACCACGGCGAAATAGCCCGGGTCGAGGGCCGCCTTGGCCGCGGCCGGGCCGCCCGCCGCGTGAATGACGAACGGCACCGCCAGGAGGCAGGCCAGGACGATGATGATGCCGTTGGGCAAGTCGGTGTAGGCGATGGCCACCATGCCGCCGACGGCGGTGAAGAGGATGACAAAGGCGGCTGCGATCAGCGTGCCCGTCGCCTCCGAGATGGCCCCGTCGGTGATGACGTTGAGGATGAAGCCGCCGGCCACGAACTGGTAGGAGACGATGGAGATAAAGGACAGGACCAGGGCCAGAGCCCCGAAGAGGCGGGCGGCCGGGCCGTAGCGGACCTCCAGCACGTCGCCCACCGTATACTGGCCGAAGGTGTGGATCTTGGCGGCCAGGAAATAGATCAGGATGATCCCGACCCAGGCGCCGGCCGCCAGCCAAAGGGCCGAGAAGCCGGCCTTGGCCGCGAACTCGGCCCCGGAGATGAAGGTGCCCGAGCCGATCCAGGTGCAGATCAGGGTGAAGACCATGACCTGCCACTTGAGGCTGCGGCCGGCGACCTGGAAGTCGTCCTGGCTCTTGATCTTGCGGGAGCGGTAGAAGTTGAACCCGGTCAGGACGACGAGGTAGGCGAGGATGACGACCACGTAGATGGACATGCGGCCCTCCTTGCGGAAATAGCAGACACATACCAATTTCGACGATTCTGGCGCCCCCCGTGTTGTTTACGAGAGGTGTATTTATCGCGAAATTGGTATGTGTCTGGAAATTAAAATTAGTATGTGTCTGCTATTTCTTTGACCTTCGGCGAAGGCGCAGGTAGACGAAGCCCATGATAAAGAGGCGGCGCAGGTCGGCCCAGGAGCGGACCTGGCCCAGGGCTCGGGGAGCCTTCTTCAACAGGGAGGTCCGCTTGGCGCTGAACGACCAGCGCAGGATGAGCTCGCAGACCTGGGCCCAAGTCAGCTTGTCGAGGTAGAGGGGGACATCTCCCTGGGCCAGGGGCAGGGTGATAACCCCCCTGCGGCGGCGCCGGGTCCAGGTGAAGCCCTCCGGCAGGAAACCGGTCTCCCGGGCGTACTTCTCCAGCGGCGTGCCCGGGTAGATGTGGAGGATGGCCACGGAGCCCTCGATCCGATCCTGGTACTGCTCGATGATCCGGATCGTGACCTGGGCCTCCTCCCAGGTCTCGGTCGGGTGGCTGAAGATGAAAAAAACATTGGCCACGATCCCCAGCTCGACGCACCAGGAGGTCAGATTGTGGAAGTCGGCCATCTCGATCTGCTTGCCGACGATCTCCTCCCGAACCCGGTCCGAACCCGCCTCCAGGCCGTAGGACAGGTGGAAGAGCCCGGCCCGCTTCATCTTCTCCAGCAGGGCGCGGCTCATGATGTCCAGGCGCACGTCGCACTTGAAGAAGACATCCAGCCGGCGCTCGATCATCAGGTCGCAGATAGCGTCGGCCCGCTTGGGGCTGGCGTTGAACGTGTCGTCGAAGAAAAAGACGACCTTGATCCCGTAGCGCTCCTTGAGCAGCTCGATCTCGCGAACGACGTTCTCGGGGCTGCGCATGCGGACATGCCGGCCCCAGTTGACTGGGGTGGCGCAGAAATTGCAGGCGAAGGGGCAGCCCCGGCTGGTCATGACGTTGACCGCCGGCAGGGGGCCGCGACCGGGCACGTCGAAAGCGAAGTTGTACTTCTCCAGGGGGACCAGATGGTAGGCCGGGTAGGGCAGGCTGTCGAGGTCGGCGATCGGCATCCGCGGAGGATTCGCGGCCGGCTGGCCGCCCCTGCGCAGGACCAGCCCGGGGATGCCGTCCAGGGACTCCAGCCTGGGCGCGGCGTCCCAGGCCCGGACGAGCTCGAGCATAGTCATCTCGCCCTCGCCGCGGACCACGACGTCCAGCTCGGGGATGTGCCGGATGCAGTCCTCAGCCGCCATCGAGGCGTGCGGCCCGCCCAGTACGGTCAGGCAGCCGGGGTGAGCCCGCTTGGCCAGGCGGATCAGCTTGAAGGCCTGGAAGCGGTTTTCCGTCGTGATGGTCACGCCGACGATGTCGGGCCGGTCGGAACGGATTTTGCGGACGATGTCTTTCCAGCCCAGGCCCAGGACGTTGCAGGGGACGATCTCGACCGGGACCTTCTCCCGCTCCAGGACCGCCCCGATGTAGAGCAGGCCCAACGGGGGCATGGACGAGCCGCCGGACCAGCGCTCGGCGAAGTACCCGCCGGGCGAGACGTAAAGCTGGACCTTAGGCAAGGGGCTCGGCCTCCGCCTTCTTCTCCATCTTCATGGAGAAGACCCGGGTCACGTTGGGCTCCTCCATGGTCGTGCCGTAGATGTAGTCCGCCACCTCCATCGTCCGGTAGTTGTGGGTGATGATGATGAACTGGGTGTCCGACTTGATCGTCTTCATGAGGTCCAAAAAGCGGACCAGGTTGGCCTCGTCCAGGGCCGCGTCGACCTCGTCCAGGATGCAGAACGGGGTCGGTTTGTAGCGGAACAGGGCGAAGAGGAAGGCCAGGCTGGTCAGCGATTTCTCGCCGCCGGAGAGCAGACCCATGTTGCCGACCTTCTTGCCCGGCGGCTGGGCCAGGACCTCGACGCCGCTCTCCAGGGGATCGGCCGCGTCGAGCAGGCGGACCTCGGCCGTGCCGCCCTTGAAGAGGGTCGTGAACAGCTCCTGGAAATAGGCGTTGACGTCGGCCAGGGCGGTTAGGAACCTCTGGCGACTCTCCTCGTCGATCTGCTGGATAGCCGCCTTGGTCTGGGCGATGGACTCGCGCAGATCGGCCCGCTGCTGGACCAGGAAGTCGTGCCGCTCCTTGGCCTGCTGATACTCTTCCTCGGCCATCAGGTTGACGGCGCCGATCCGCTGCAGCTTCTCCCGGGACTCCTCGAGCTCCGCTTCCACGGCCCCGGCCTCGGGCGCCTCGTCGGGCGCGGCCTCGGCCTTGACCTCCTGCAGGGTCTTTTTCAGCTCCTGCCAGCAGGCCTCCTCCAGGTTGACCAGGTCGCGATCGACCTCGGCCTTGCGGACTTCCCAGCCCATACGGCCGTCCTTGAGGCGCTCGTGCTCCTCGCGCAGCCCGGTCAAGCCGGCCTCGGCCTCGGCCAGCTCCCGCCGCAGGTCGGCCAGCCGGCTCTCGCTCTCGGCCAGCGACTCCTCCTGCCCGGCTCTCTGGCCGTCCAGGTTGACGGTCCGGTCGCCCAACTCGGCGGTCAGGCGGCGCAGCGATTCCTGCTCGGTTTCGGACGCCCGCATCTCCTCCTGAAGCGCGGAGAGGCGGGCCGCGGACGCGGCCGGNNGGTCTCCAGGGAGGCGATCCGGGCCGCCAGTCCGGCCACCTTCTCGCGTCCCAGGCTGACCGCGCCGCGAAGCTCCAGAAGGGCCTGTCTCTCCCGGTTGGCCCGCTCCTGATGATCGAGCAGGCCGCGTTCTTCGGTTTCGGCGGCTTCGCGGCGGAGGCGCTCCTCTTCCTCCTGGGCTTTCAGCACGGCGGCGTGCCGCTCGTTCTTCTCCTGGAAGCCGGTCCGGTCCATGGCCAGGATCTCGAGATCGTGCCCGAAGAGGGCCAGATCATTGGCCAGCTTGTCTCTCTCGGCCGCGGCCAGGGCGGAGTGTTTTTCCAGGTCGACCAGGACTCGCCGCAGGCCGCCGATCTCGTCGGTCAGGCCGTCGAGGCGGGCTTCCAGGCCGGCCTTGGTCTCCAGCGCCCCGGCCAGATCCCGGGCCAGCGGATCGATGACCGCTTCCTGGGAGGCTAGGCGTCCTTCCAAGTCGCGTATCTCCTGAACGAAGGTGAAGAGGCCGTCTTTCCTTTGGCCCAGCTTGAGAAGGCCGTCGCGCAGGAGGACATCCCCGGACGTGGTGATGAAGCTGCGGCCGGGGTGGGCCAGCCAGAGACGCACGGCGGCCCGGACGTCCTTGACGATGAAGGCGTCCTGAAGCTGCGGCAGGCGCCCGCCCAGGGCCGGGCCCGGCTTGATCCGCGCTTTCAGGCGGCCGAGGATGTCGGGATCGCAGAGCGGGGCATCGATCTCGCCGATCCGCTCGGCGCTGGGGACGAGCAGGAAGTTGCCGCGCAGACCGCCGGCGCCCAGCGCTTCCAGAACGTCCTGGGGACGGACGACCAGCGAGCGGGCCTCTTCCTTCCAGAAGATGTCGACCAGCGGGGCATCCGCGGTATCGGAGGAGATCATGTCCGTGAAGGCGCCCAGGGCCGAAGGCAGGCCGGGGACTTCGGCCGCCTGCCGCTCCTGGGCCTCCAGCTTGCGCAGGGACTGCAGGTGGTGGCTCGTCGCGTCGCGCTCATCCTTGAGGACGCCAAGGTGTTCGCGCAGGCCGTTGATGACGGCGGCGGATTCGGCCAGCCTGTCGCGGGTCTCAGCCTCGGCTTTCTCCCGTTCAGCCATCTCCCCGGCCTTGGCCGCCCGTTCGGCCTCTACGGCGTCGCGGCCGGCTGTCTGGCGGGCCAGCCGCTCGGAGGTCTCATCGCGCCGCGTCCGAAGCTTCTCCTCTTGGCGCAGGACGAGCTCGATCTCCTTGTCGATCTTGGCCTGCTCGTTGCGGGCCTGGGTCAGCTCAGCCAGTTTCTGGATGGCATCGGTCCGCAGGTGGTCGACCTTGGCCGCCCAGGGGGCGATCCGCTCCTCGATCTCCTTTAGGGAGACTTCTAGGCGCGCGGCTTCGGCTTCCTTCAGGCTCAAGGCTTCGGCCTGGCCGGCATTCTCCTCGCGGGCCCCACCCGTCTCCTGCTCCATGGCCAGCAGCTCGGCCAGCAGCTCATCGGAGGATGCCGCCGCCCGCTTCCTCAGGATCTCCAGGTCCTCGGTCCGCCGGGTCTCCCGGTCGCGCTCGGCCTCGGCCCGGGCGATCTGGGCCTTGAGCGAGTAGAGCCGCTCCTGGCCGGACTTGAGGGCCTCCTCGAGGTCGCGGGCCTCGCCGCGCTTGCGGTTGACGGTCCGCTCCTCCTCGGCCAGCCGGGCGTCCTGGCTCCGTTCCTGCTCCAGGGAGGCTTCGTAGCCGGCCTGGATTTCGCGCTGACCGGCCTGAAGGCTCGCGCCGCGGTGCTTGAAGTGGAGGACCGTCAGCTCCCGGATCCGCTCACGCAGCTTGCGATGGCGCTCAGCCGCCCCGGCCTGGCGGGCCAGGGAGTTGCGCGACTTGGCCACCTCGGCCAGGATGTCCTCCAGCCGGGTCAGGTTCTGCTCGGCGTCGCCGAGCTTGTTCTCGGCCAGCCGCTTCTTGTCCTTGTAGTAGGCGGTGCCGGCCGCCTCCTCGATGAGGGCCCGCTTCTCGACGGGCTTGGAGGTGACGAAGGTGCCGATGGCGCCCTGCTCGATGACGTAGTACTTGTTCTCGGAGATGGCCTTCTTCCAGAGCTCCTCCTGGATGTCGCGCAGGCGGACCACCTTGCCGTCCAGGCGGTACTCGCTCTCGCCCGTGCGGAAGGCCCGGTGGTTGATCTGCAGCTCCTCCTCGCTGTTCTGGAGAGTCAGGGTCACGTCGGCCATGCCCATGGAGGGGCGCTTCTGGGTGCCGTTGAAGATGGCGTCCTCGGTCCTCTCGCCGCGGACGGTCTTCTGGCGATGACCGCCCAGGACCCATTGGATGGCCTCGACGATGTTGCTCTTGCCGGTGCCGTTGGGGCCGATGATGATGGTGATCCCGGGGTTGAAGACGACCTTGGTCCGCTCCGGGAAGGTCTTGAAGCCTTGCAGTTCGAGCCGTTTGATGTACATGGGGTTTCGATAGGGGGGTATTGTAGTCGAAGAGGGGGCCGGGCTCAACTGCGAAAAAGGTCCCCGACGGGAAAATTTGGGCTTGAAATGGCTGGAAATTCGTGCCACACTGGAACCCGATGAGCGAAGAGAAGAGAAAGTTCCTCCGCTTCGAGTGCCTCGTCCCGGTCGAGCTGGTCGAAGTGGAACCCGCCGGTGGCGAGGCCGGCGCGGCCGTCATCGAGAACGTCTCCCGGGAAGGCATCCGGGTCGTGCTCGACCTGGGGACGGAGCTCCAGCCCGGCGCCGACCTGCAGTTCAAGATCCACAGCTCCGAGCAGGGACGATCGCGCTCTCTGCAAGGCCAGGTCATCTGGGCCAAGAGCCAAGACGGCAAGGTCGAGGTCGGACTCAGGATCAAGGATCTGGACCAGAGCGCCAAGGCCGATCTGCTCGAGATCGGCTACAACCAATGGCGCAAGGGCCAGGCCAAACCTCAGAGCAAGGCGAAGAGCCCGGCCAAGCCCTCCGAGTAACGAACCCTCGTCTCGTTTCCGAACCTGCCATCCCGCGATCCGTCCGTACGGTCGGTTTGACTTGGGCCCTGATTTCGGCTAATTTATGGCCCTCTTCCCGAGGCCAGCGTAGCTCAGTCGGTAGAGCGGCTGATTCGTAATCAGCAGGTCGGAGGTTCGATCCCTCTCGCTGGCTCCATCAAGCTGCAACAAAGACCGGCCTCCTGAATCATGATCAAGAAGCTGCTCGCGCATCTCGGGAAGTACAGGGGATACGCCCTCTTCTGCATCTTCCTCATGACGGGCGACGTCGTCTCCATGATGCTCGTCCCCATGCTCATGGGCCGGATCGTGGACGTCGGCGTCGCAGCCGGCGACATCGGCTACATCGGGAGAACGGGCGCCTTCATGGTGCTCCTCTCGCTGATCTGCATCGGCCTGGGCGCCTTGAACATGAAATTCTCGGCCGAAGCGGCCCAGGGCTTCGGGGCCAATCTCCGCAAGGCCCTCTTCGACAAGGTCCAGGCCTTCTCCTTCTCCAACATCGACCGCTTCAGCGCGCCCTCCCTGGTGACCCGCCTGACGAGCGACGTCGGACAGCTGCAGATCACACTGCTCATGAGCCTGCGCATGCTGCTCCGGGCCCCGCTCATGCTCGTCTCCGCCGCGATCTTCGCCGTCAGCATCAACGCTCGGCTCTCCCTGGTGCTGGTCGTGGCCATCCCCGCCCTTGTTCTCGGCATCTCCCTGATCCTGCGCCGGGCGGAGCGGCTGTTCTTCGCCGTGCAGGCCCGGATCGACGGGCTCAACGGGACGGTGCAGGAGAACCTCATCGCCATCCGCGTGGTGAAGGCCTTCGTCCGCGAGTCCCACGAGAAGCTCAAGTTCCGGAAGTCGAACGACGAGCTTACCGCGGCCGCCGTCCGGGCCGGCAACCTCATCAGCTTGATGTTCCCGATGATGATCCTGATCATGAACGGGGCCATGATCGCGGTGATCGGACTGGGCGGACGGATGGTCCACGCCGGAGGCATGGGGACGGGGCAGCTGCTCAGCTTCATCAGCTATATCATGGAGATCCTCTTCAGCATCATCATCTTCTCCATGGTCTTCATCCTTTTTGCCCGAGCCGAGGCCTGCGGGAAGCGCATCGTCGAGGTTCTCGAGACGGAGATCGACATCGTCGACAAGAAGCCTTCTCCCGGCGGGGGGAAGCCGGCGATCGTGCGCCTGGGCCGCATCGAGTTCCGCGACGTGGATTTCCGATATGGGACGGGGGGCCAGGGCAAGAACGTCCTCTCGGGAATCGATCTGACCATCGCGCCGGGGGAGCTTGTGGCCATCGTCGGCGGCACCGGGTCCGGCAAGACTAGTCTGGTGAGCCTCATTCCCCGCCTTTACGACGTCACGGGCGGGCAGCTCCTTGTGGACGGCGTGGATGTGCGCGACTACCGGATCGAGGACCTGCGGGCGGGCATCGGCATGGTCCTGCAGAAGAACATCCTTTTCTCGGGCACGATCCGGGAGAATCTCCTTTGGGGCGACGGGCGGGCCGGCGACGGGGAAGTCGAAGAAGCCGCGCAGATCGCCCAGGCCGACGGGTTCATCCGCGGCTTTCCCGAGGGCTATGCGACGGTGCTGGGGCAGGGCGGCATCAACGTCTCGGGCGGCCAGAAGCAAAGGCTGTGCATTGCCCGGGCCCTATTGAAGAGGCCGGCCATCCTGATCCTCGACGACTCGACCAGCGCGGTCGACACGGCCACGGAGTCCCGGATCTTGGCCGATCTGACCCTGAAGCACCGAGGCACGACGGTTCTTATGATCGCCCAGCGCATCGGTTCCGTGAAGGGCGCTGATCGGATTGTCGTCCTTGACGACGGCCAGGTGGCCGGCGTAGGAACCCACGCGGAGCTTCTCGCGGGCAACGCGATCTATCGCGAGATCTGCGGTTCCCAGGGGGAAGGAGGCGCGGCATGAAGGCCGAGAGCAGACGGCCCATGCCCGCCTTGGGAGGAAGAGGGCCGGGTGCGCACAGCTTCGAGCGGCCCAAGGACTTCCGGTCGGGCTTCTCGCGGCTGCTCAGGTACCTCGACCGGAGCCGGGGGCTTGCGGCCCTTGTCGTTCTCCTCCTTCTGATCAGCACGGCCGCGACACTCGCGGGATCCTATTTCCTGAAGCCGCTCATCAACCGCTATATCGTCCCCGGCGATTTCGCGGGCCTGGCGGCCGCCCTTCTCGTTCTGGGCGGCATCTACCTCTCCGGAGTCTTGGCCCTCTATCTCCAGTCGCGGCTCACGATCCGTCTGGCCCAGCGGACCACCAACCTCATCCGCCGCGAGCTCTTCGATAAGATGCAGGGCCTGCCCCTCCGATTCTTCGATACCCACACTCACGGCGAGCTCATGAGCCGCTACACGAACGACGTGGACAATGTCCAGCTCATGTTCGAGCAGAGCCTCACCCAGCTCGTCTCCAGCGGCCTGACGTTCGCGGGCTCGGTCGCGATGATGATTGTCCTCAGCCCCCTTCTCTTCGTCTTCACGGCCGTCGTTCTGGCCCTGATGGTCTTCATGAGCGGGAGGATTGGCGCCAAGAGCCGGAAGTACTTCCAGAAGCAGCAGGCCCTCCTGGGGAGGCTCAACGGCAACATCGAGGAGGCGATCGGCGGCCTCAAGGAGGTCAAGGTCTTCAACCACGAGGAGGCCATGAAGCGGGCCTTCTCCGGGATCAACGAGGATTTCCGCGGCGCGGCCGCGAAAGCCAACTTCTATGCCGGCGTCATCATGCCGATCATGGGGAACCTCAACAACATCGTCTATGCCGGCACCGCGGTCTTCGGCGGGATGCTGACCATCGCCGGGCGCTTCGACATCGGGTCCCTGGCGGCCTTCCTGCAGTACTCCCGCCACGTCGGCATGCCGATCAACCAGATCACGGCCCAGGTCAACAATATTCTGGCCGCCATCGCCGGCGCGGAGCGCATTTTCGAGGTCATGGACCGTGAGCCCGAGGTCGATGAGGGGGACGTCACCCTCGTTGCGGTCGAGAATGACGGGGCGGGNNGCGCCGGGGGAAGGCGGCCCGGCGCTGGGTCTGGAGCGTCCCGAAGCCGGGCGGAGGGGGAGAGACGCAATCCGTTCCGCTGCAGGGCGACGTGCGCTTCGAGAAGGTGGACTTCTCCTACGACGGGAAGCAGCCCGTGCTCAAGGACTTCACCGTCCAGGCCCGGCCCGGTCATACCATCGCCTTCGTCGGCTCCACCGGCGCCGGCAAGACGACGGTCACCAATCTCCTGAACCGCTTTTACGACATCGATGCGGGGACCATCACGTACGACGGGATCGATGTGCGGAGGATACGGAAGGACGATCTGCGCCGGTCCCTCGGCATGGTGCTGCAGGAGACCCACCTGTTCACCGGCACGGTCATGGAGAACATCCGCTACGGCCGCCTCGATGCGACGAACGAGGAGTGCGTGGATGCGGCCAAGGCCGCCAGCGCGGATTCCTTCATCCAGCGGCTGCCCGAGGGCTACGCGACCGTGCTCAGCGGGGACGGCGCCAATCTGTCCCAGGGTCAGCGGCAGCTTCTCGCCATCGCCCGGGCCTATGCGGCTTCTCCGCCGGTCCTCATTTTGGATGAAGCGACCAGCTCCATCGATACCCGGACCGAGCGGCACATCGCCCGGGGCATGGCCGCGCTGTTCGAGGGCCGGACCGCCTTCGTCATCGCCCACCGCCTCTCGACGGTCCGAAGGGCGGACGCCATCGCCGTGCTCGAGCACGGCGAAATCATCGAATTCGGTGACCATGCCTCGCTGCTGCAGGCCAAGGGGCACTACTACCGCCTCTGCGCGGGGCTCAGCGAGCTGGATTGACCCTGACGCCCCTCGGGGCCCGGGGTCCTTGCGCGGGCCGGGGATTTGTATTACTTCTTTCCCCAGAGAGGAGATTCCCATGCGCCAAGCTCGTCGCGTCGCCCTGGCCGTCCTGACCGCCGCCTGCTTTTCTGTCGCCGCCGCGCCGTCCCCGGCTCAAGCCTCGGCTGGGGGTTCGAATCCGTCGCCCGAAGGATTGATCCAGGCGACGAGCCGCATCCAGTCGGTCGTCGTCTACGCCGACCGGGCCACGGTCGTCCGGACGTCGGAGATCAAGCCCGTTCTCGGGCCGCAGAGCGTCGTGTTCTCCGGGCTGCCGGCTTCGATCATCGGCGGATCGCTGCGGGCCTCCGGCCGCGGTACGGCCGCGGTCAAGATTCTCGGCCTCGAAACGGCCAACGAGTATCTCGAGTCGCCCCTCCAGCCCGAATTCCGCAAGCTTCAGTCCGAGCTGGAGGCTCTACAGTACGAGATCGGCAAGACCAAGAACGACCTGGCCGTCCTGTCCGTCCAGGAGAATTTCCTGACCTCCTTGCCGGCCAGCCAGTCGGCCCTCAACGCGGCCTCCATCGCCCAGGGCAAGGCCGATCCCCTCGGCTGGGAGAAGACCCTGGAATTCCTGGGCGCCAAGCTGGCCGCGGTCAAAGCCGGGCAGCTGGATCGCCAGAAGACGCAAAGAGAGCAGGAGGCCAAGGCCGAGGCCCTGAAGAAGCGCATCGATGAGATCAAGCCGGGCCGGGCGACCGAAGCCCGCAAGGTGACGGTCCTCATCGAGGCGGCCAAGGCCGGTGATTTTACCCTGGACCTCTCCTATACCGTCAGGAACGCCCGCTGGACACCGTCCTACGTCGTCCGGGCCATGCCCGACGCCGGCGAGGCCGAGCTGGCCCTCTCGGCCGTCGTCCAGCAGAAGAGCGGCGAAAGCTGGGAGGGCGTGCGCATGGCCCTCTCGACCTCCTCGCCGGCCTTGGACAGCAAGCCGGTCGAGCTTCAGCCCTGGCTCCTCGACATCTGGGTGCCCCGCCCGGTCGCCAGATCTTATGACCGGGCCGAAGAAGGGGTCAAGATGATGATGGCGGCCCGTCCGGCGGCGGAGATGCCGGCCCCGCCCCCGCCGGCCCCCCGCGAGGCCGAGATCGAGACGGCCGAAGTGGCCGAGTCGGGCCTGCACGTGAATTTCGAGATCAAGCGGACGGTCGACGTCCCCTCGGACGGCGCCCCGCACAAGCTGCCCATCGACGCCCCGACAGTCAAGGTGGCGTACGACTACGCCGCGGTGCCCCAGAGCCGCGAGGCGGCCTACCTGCGCGGCGGCTTGACCAACACCCTGGCCTATCCGCTGCTGGCCGGGCCGGCCGACCTCTTCATCGGCCAGGATTTCGTCGGCTCCATGAGTCTGCCGTTCACGGCCGCGGGCGACGAGGCCAAGGTCTTCTTCGGCGAGGACGGCCAGATCCGCATCAAGACCGAGCAGGTCAAGCGGGAGAAGTCCGGCGGCGGCCTCCTGAGCAAGGCCGAGAAGCTGCATCTCGTCCGCCGGATCACCGTCCAGAACCTGCGCAAGGTCCCCGTCACGGTCGATGTGGCCGACCGCCTGCCGGTCAGCCAGAACGCCAAGATCGAGGTCAAGGACGTCGGCCTGACCCCGGCCCCGGCCAAGAAAGGCGAAAACGGCCTGCTCAACTGGACGGTCTCCCTGGCGCCGCAGGAGAAGAAGGAGATCCTGATCGACTTCATCATCGAATACCCCAAGGACGCTACGATCTCGGGCCTTTGAAGGCGCCGCCCATGGACTTCGATTTCAGCTCTTTGAAGCCGTCCATCGACCCGGAGACCTTCCTGGCCGAGGGGGCCCGCATCGTCGGGGCCGTGACCCTCCAGGCGGGCGCCAGCGTATGGTACAATTCCGTCCTGCGCGCGGATGTGGCCGAGATCGTCATCGGCCGCGATACCAACATCCAGGACAATTGCACGGTGCACGTCGACTTCGGCCGCTCCACCGTCCTGGGGGACCGGGTCACGGTCGGCCATGGGGTTGTCCTGCATGCCTGCACCATCGAGGATGACTGCATCATCGGCATGGGCGCCGTCGTTCTGGACGGGGCGGTCATCCGGAAAGGGACTATCGTCGCGGCCGGGGCCCTGGTTCCGCCCCGCAAGACCTACCCGCCCGGAGCGCTCGTCCTGGGCGCTCCGGCCACGGTCGCCAGGATGCTGAGCGAGGAGGAGGTCCGCCACAACGCCGAGCATGCCCGGGGATATGTCCGGATGTGGAAAGCCTACAAGGATAAGGGGATAGCGGGAGGGCGGCCATGATCCAATTCCTCGGCACCAAGCTTCGCAAGGCCCGGGAGAAGATGGGCCTGAGCCAGACGGCCTTCGCCAAGGCTCTGGGCTATTCGGCCGAGTATATCTCCTATCTCGAGGCCGGCAAGAGGACGCCCAGCTTCGCCGCCCTGGGCCGCATCGCCGCCTTTCTCAACCGCGACGTCTCCTACTTCTTCTACGAGAAGGAGGCTGCCCCCGACGCCCTGGCTCTGCTTTTCCGGGCGGACGCCGTGGACGACAGGTCCCGCGACGAGCTTCAGAGATTTCGCCGCTACATCGACGACTACCTGAAGCTGGAAACGATCACCGGCCGCCGTCTGGAGCCGGCCCCCCTCTACGGGCTCCTGCCGCCCGAGCGCATGGCCGACGAAGAGCGCCGCCGGCTGGGCCTGGGCGAGGAGCCGGTGCGGGACGTCTTCGCCCTGTTCGAGGCCAACGGCCTGCGCATCCTGCGGATGCCCATGCCCGAGGACTCCCTGGTCTCCGGGGTCTTCGTGTATCTCGAGGCCAAGCAGGCCGCCTTCGCCCTGGTCAATTCGGCCCAGGCCTTCGGGCGCCAGGTCTTCAGCGCGGCCCATGAGTACTGCCACTACCTCAAGGACAGGATCGAGGGGCCGGTCATCGACAATCCCGACGTCTTCATCGACGACTACGTCGAGCTCTACCACCCGCGGGAGCAATACGCCCAGGCCTTCGCCGCCCGCTTCCTGATGCCGCCCGGCCGGGTGCGGGACCTGGCCGACAAGGAGTTCCATACCCGGCGGCTCCACTACGACGAGGCTCTCTATCTCAAGCGCTACTTCGGCGTCAGCATGCTGGCTATGCTCCGGACCCTTCGCGATCTGGACTTCCTGGACAAGAGCCAGTTCGACGAGTACATTCGGCGCGACCCGTCGCCCCGGGAAAAAGAGCTGTTCGGCCTGGGCGACGACGAGTCCGGCTACGATCCCGACGAGCGGGCGGCGGCCCGGACCGGAGCAGCCAGCGGCTTCCTGTTCAAGTTCAAGAAGCGGCCGATCACCTCGGACCGCTTCAAGCTTCTGCAGGAGGACGCGGCCCGACGGATCGCCGGCGGCAAGGGCCTGAAGAAGGGCGTCCAGACCAGCCTGCCGTCGCCCGAGGAATGAAGGCGGAGGAGACACCATGAGCAAGACGGCCAAGATCATCGTCATTTTTCTCCTCATCGATGCCCTGGGCATCGGGGGGTACCTTCTGGTCCGGTCGATGCGCGGAGGAGACGGGGGGCGGGAGGCCGCCTGGAAGGTCATCGGCGAATCCTACGAGCCGGCCAACGCGGTGGAGGAGTTCATCAAGAGCGATGCCGTGAATCGGGGCTCCCTGCCCGTCATGGTCCGGGATCACGGCCGGGACGCCAAGACTTTGCGCCGCTTCAAGGGCAGGCAATTCGCCCAGCCGAGCGAGAAGGTCCTGGCCCTCTTCTTCAAAGGGCTGGACGACTGGATGATCATGGACATCAAATACACGGCTGACAATGGGCGCGAGGCGACCCGGACAATCCTCTACGTCCTGGACGGCGGCCAATGGAAGGTGGGGGACACGGGGACCCTGGTCGAATAGGCCGGCTCGAGGCCGCGCCCGGCAGCGTCATGAGCGATACCGCCTCCCCCTGGTCCCGCCGGATCCTGTCCATCGCCAAGGAAGGGCTGACCTACGGCCGGGATCCTTTCGACAGGGCCCGCTATGAGAAGCTGCTGGCCCTGGCCGCCGAGATCGCCGCCGTCGAGACGGGCGGCGATCCGGCCGCGATCGGGAGCGTCTTTGGGGCCGAAGAAGGCTATCCGACGCCCAAGGTGGATGTCCGCGGTGTCGTCTTCCGGGAGGACCGCATCCTGCTTGTCTCCGAGCGCATGGACGGCGGGCGCTGGACTCTGCCGGGAGGCTGGGCCGACCTGGGCGCGACCCCGGCCGAGAATGTCGTCCGCGAAATCCGCGAGGAGTCCGGCTTCTTGACCCGGGCCAGCCGTCTCCTGGCCGTCTACGACCGCGACCGGCAGGGCCACACCCGGCGCTATTTTTCCTGCTATAAGCTGCACTTCCTCTGCGAGATCATCGGCGGTGAGGCCAAGGGCAGCCTGGAGACGAAGGACGTGGGATTCTTCCCCGAGGACGGGCTGCCGGAGCTGTCGACCGACCGGGTGACCGAGAGCCAGATCAGGCGGGCTTTCGAGCACCTCCGCCGTCCGGATCTAGGGACAGACTTCGACTAGCCGGAGGAACACGGCGGGCCTTCCGGTCAGGTTTCCCGCGCGTCCATGATCCGCAGCATCTCCTCGAGCTGCTCGCGCGACAGCGACGGCGCGTCAGCCTTGGCCTGCTCGCGGTCCACCTGCTCCAGGAGACAGGCGCGAATCAGGTCGGCCAAGCTCTGTCCGCGCACCGCAGCGGCGGACTTCAGCCTCTCGAAGAGCGGATCGTCGATCAGGAGATGGATGCGCTTCATCAAGCAACCCCGAAAGTATGTATACATAACCGTCTCCAGGATGTCAACCGCCTATTCCGGATATCGTCCTCGCCCCCTCTGGAAAAGGGGACGCCGGCCGGGCCGCATTTTCTCACCCAGGGGGGATGATCTGCTATAATCCCCGGTCAAGGAGTCCGTCATGATGCCGATTCTGGTTATCGGGGCCGTCATCGCCGCCGCCCTGGCCTATGTCCTCATCAGCAAGGGCCGGACGCCCGCCGCTTGGACGGGGCGGGTGGAGTCGATCGTCCGCACGACGGCCTGCCGGGAGGAGTGCGCTCAGACCCTGGTCACGGTCCGCTACCGGACCGATGACGGCCGGCGGGGCAAGTTCAAGATTGAGGCGGGGGCTTGCGCCCGGTACTTCCCCGGTCTTAAGGCGGGCGACCGGCTGGTCAAGACGGAGGACGAGGCCCTGCCGCGTGCGGCCTAGAGGACCTTGATCTCGAGCATCCGCTCGAGACGGAAGTGGCGGATATCCTCCCGCTCGTAGCACCAAGCCCGCAGTCCCTCGAAGCGCTTGCCGCCGAAATCCATGGGCTCCAGCCCCTCCGGCCGGATGCGGCGGCGGCTCTTGGTGTCGTCGGGCTTGAGATAGACGATCTCCAGGGCCCGACCCTCGGCGATGGCCTCCTCGATGAGGCGCTTCTTGTCGCCGTAGGCCAGGCGCTCTTCCGAGCGGGCGTACTGGAATCCGGTCAGGAAGCGGACCACCCGCCAGTCCATCCGGATGTGCTCCCGGCGAATGGGCTTGCGCAGGACCAGTCCCTCGAAGGTCGTGCAGCGGCTGAGGGCCACATAGACCTGGCCGTGGGCGAAGGTGCCCCGGCCGACGTCGACGATGACCCGGTCGAAAGTCTTGCCCTGGCTCTTGTGGATGGTCACGGCCCAGGCCAGCTTGAGCGGGTACTGGGTGAAGGCCCCGACCGCCTCGCTGACGATGCGCTCGGCCTCCCGGTCGTAGGCGAAGCGGAAGATCTCCCAAACGTTGGGGCCGATGTCCACGATCTCGCCGTCCCGCAGCTCGACCTCCACGATGTCGTCTCCGCCCTGGGTTCGGGCCACCTCGATGACCTTGCCGATCGTGCCGTTGACCCAGCGGCCTAGGGGGTCGTTGGTCAGGAGCATGACCTGGGCCCCGATCTTGATCTCCAGGCGCTCGTCGGTCGGCAGGGAGGAGCGGTCGAACTCGCCGTCGACGACAGCCTCGTAGGCGAAGGAGGCGCCGTCCAGGGTCTCTAGCTTCTCCCGGTTGCGGCGGTAGGCCTGCTCGTTGGTGCTGGTCAGGGTGATGTAGAGATCGCCCGCGCCGGGCGAGAACTCGGGGTCGAGGCGGGCGTTGAGCCGCGCCAGGTCCCCCTCGCTGATCGATCGGTTGCGGATGGCGTTGAGCAGGCCGATGAACTCGGCCTCGCTTTGGCGGTAGATCTTCTCCAGCTCGACCATCTCCAGGGGATAGCCGCCGTCGGCCAGGCAACGGGCCGAGAAGAAGTAGGGGCTCTCGTAGGGCGATCCGGCCGAGGCGTCGAAGAGGGCCTTCGCCTCGGACGTGACGACGGGGGGCAGCTGGTAGAGGTCGCCGATGAAGACCATCTGGATGCCGCCGAAGCGGCGCTTGGGCAACGGCCCATTCAGCCGGAGGAATTTCTCGACGCAGTCCAGCAGGTCGGCCCGGACCATCGAGACCTCGTCGATGATGACGGTGTCCAGGCTGCGGTAGAGGGCCCCTTCGGGACCCTCGGCTTTGGCTTTGGGCAGGGCCTTCACGGCTTCCAGGGTCACATCGGGCTTGAAGCGGCAGAAGGAGTGGACCGTCTGGCCGCGGATGTTGAGGGCGGCAACCCCGGTTGGGGCCAGGACGGCGACGTGCTTGCGGGTGACGGAGCGGAAATGGTCCAGGAGGGTCGACTTGCCCGTGCCGGCCCGGCCGGTGATGAAGACCGGCTTCGCCGTGTTCTCCAAGAGGCTCAGGGCCCGGGCGAACTCGGGATTGATTTCCAGCCCGGAGGCGGTCTTAGGCAGGGGGGCGGGCCGGCGCTTCTTGGCCATGGGGACTGGGGGATTATAATCCCGCACGTTCCCGGCCGGAAGTCAGAAGGCGCAGGCGCCCCGCTTGTTCTTCTCGAAGTACTTCTGGTGGTACTCTTCGGCCCGCCAAAACTCGCCCGCCGGGATGATCTCGGTGGCGATCCGGCCGCGGAAGCGGCCCTCCCGCTCCAGCTCGGACTTCACCTTTTCGGCGACGGCCTTCTGGGCCTCCGAGTGGGTGAAGATGACCGAGCGGTACTGGGTGCCGACGTCCGGGCCCTGGCGGTTGACCTGGGTCGGGTCATGGAGAGCGAAGAACTTCAGGACCAGATCCTCGTAGGGCAGGCGGGAGGGGTCGAACGTCACCTGGACCGCCTCGGCGTGGCCCGTGTCGTCGCTGCAGACCTTCTTGTAGGTGGGATTCCGCACGCTGCCGCCGGAGTAGCCGACCGCGGTCGAAAGCACCCCGTCGATCCGCCCGAGCTTGTATTCGACGCCCCAGAAGCAGCCGGCGGCGAAGGTGGCCACTTCGGTCCCGGACTTGGCCTTGTCGTCGATGGCCCGGAAAACCATGGACGCCGAGTTGATGCAGTAGTGGCGGCCGGAGGGGGCCGGCCCGTCGTCGAAGACATGGCCGAGGTGGGCGCCGCAGGAGGAGCATAGGACCTCGGTCCGGTTCATACCCAGGGAGCGGTCCTCCCTGGTGGATACGTTGGCCTCGGAGAACGGGGCGGTGAAGGAGGGCCAGCCGGTGGCGTGCTCGTACTTGGTCTCGGAGGCGAAGAGGACGGCTCCGCAGGCGGCGCACTCGTAGGCGCCCTTCTCCCAGAAGTCATTGTATTTGCCGGAAAAGGGGGCTTCGGTGCTGCACTGGAACATGACCTTGTATTGATCGGGGGCGAGACTCTTCTTCCATTCGGCGTCCGTCTTGCGGACCTTGAGCGGCATGGCTTTCTCTCCTTGGGACTGGGTAAGAACCGGTCCAGGGCCGTCCAAGAGGAAGGCGTTAAGGCCCTTCCACCCGGACCAGCCTATGGTCAGACTAAGGACCAGGATCAGAGCGCGCTGGGCATATCTCACGGCGGCCTCCATACTATCTAAATCCTATAGTATTAATATAGATTAAAAACCCGGGATGTCAAGGGCGTCCATTCCAATAGGGGGACACCCTACATAACTCCCGAATACATTGGTTGACGGTGGAAGAACGCTATCTGTCAAATCTCGAGAGGAGGCATAAGGAACACCCTACGTCATTCCCGAATACATGGGTTGACGGCAGAAAAACGACTCAGCGCCTCACTAGGGACCCCGACATCTTCGGGTGCCATCCCGGCCGCCGAAGTCACCCCTGGGCCGTTTGGCGGAGGGTTAGCGGCCCGTCGAGTCCGGTCAGCCTTTGGCGGCGGGCGCGAACTTGCCCAGCCACTCGTCCAGGCGAGCGGCCGGCAGGAAGCCCACGGCACGGTCGGTCTCCCGACCCTTGTCGAAGACGATCAAGGTGGGGATGGCCGAGATGCCGTGCTTCATAGCCCGGTCTCCGTTCTCGTCCGTGTCGAGCTTGGCGACTTTGATCCGGCCCGCCCAGCGATCGGAGGCGGCCTCCAGGACGGGGACCATCATCCGGCAGGGACCGCACCAAGGGGCCCAGAAGTCGACGACCACGGGGATGTCGGAGCCGAGGACTTCGGCCTCGAAATTAGCATCGGTGACATGAATGATGTTGGACATGATTTTCAGCCTTTCTCCAGGGTAATTTTCAGAATGCGGGCGATCCGGTCGTCGGCGATCCGATAGCAGATCCGGGTCCGCTCGCGGCGGCCCTCGATGATCCCGGCGTCCTTCAGGATCTTCAGATGCTGCGAGACGTTGGGCTGGGACAGACCCAGACACTTCTCCACGTCCGAGACGCACCGCTCGCTTTCCATCAGCCTGCGCAGGAGCAGAAGGCGGGCGGGGTGGGCCAGGGCCTTGAATCGCTGGGACCAGGATGCCGGATCGTGGATCGCCGTTGTCATAACCGTTCTCCCTTCATATGTCATGAATATTATATATAAATAATTGAATATGTCAAGCGGCGGTTCGCTCCACAAAAAAAACGGGGCCCGGGCCGGCCCGGACCCCGTCGGGAAACGTCCGTGGGGGGAAGAAGAGGCGGCTACTTCTTATCCGGCTCCTTCTTCTCTTCTTTGGCCCCGTCCTTCTTCTCGGCCGGTTTGGGCTCCTCGGCCTTCCAGGCCCGGCTCCGATCCTTGAGATGGTCCTTCATCTTAAGGTAGGGGACGCCCGCCTTCATCCACTCCGGCGCCGGATCGCCCTTCAGCCAGTGGTCGAACCACTCCTTCATCCGGACCGTGTAGTCCTTCATGTTGGCCGGCTTGACCAGGCCGTGATTCTCGCCGACGTACTGGAGCATGATGACCGGTTTCTTCATCCGGCGCAGCGTGTTGTAGTACTCGATGCCCTGGTTCCAGTCGACCGCCCCATCCTTGTCGTTGTGCAGGATGATGAGCGGGGTCGCGACCTTGGCCGCGTGGTAGACCGGCGAGTTGCGCTGGTAGGCTTCCAGGTTGTCCCAGTAGCCGCCCAGGAAGCGGCCCTGGGAGCTCTCGAAGATGGACATGTTGCCCGACCCGGAGTTGAAGTAGATCGAGCTGTACATGCTGATCATGTTGGTCAGGGGCGCCCCGGCTACGGCGGCCGCGAAGTCGGCCTGGGTGACCAGGAAGGCGGTCTGGTAGCCGCCCCAGGAATGGCCCTGCAGGCCGACCTTGGAACGGTCCACGACTCCGGTGGCCACCGCGGCTTCCAGAGCCGGCAGGACGCACCAGGCCGCGCTCATGCCGGGGTCGTTGAGCTTGTAGGTGATGTCGGGCATCAGCACGGCGTAGCCGTTGCTGGTGTAGACGGACTTGTTGAAGCCGTTGTAGGAGGGCATAGTGTAGCGGTTGAGCCCCTGCGACATCTTCTCGTAGTAGTAGACGATGGTCGGGTACTTCTTGCCCTTCTCGTAGTTGGCCGGCAGGAACAGGGCGGCCTGGAGCTTGACGTCCTTGCCGCTCTTGGGGTCCATCTTGTAGTCCAGCAGGATCGAGCCGCTGGACCAGAGGAAGTCCTTTTGACCGGCGGCGACGTCGGTGAGCCTGCGCCCGCCGGTGAGCTGGGCGTCGGCGACGTACAAGTCCGGGTAGTCCTTGTAGGTGTCGCGTGTGTAAAAGTAGACCTCGGCCTTGCGGGCCTTCTGCGGGCCGCCAAAGCCGGCCTCGTCCCAAAGAAGGACCTTGACCCCCGGCTGCCCCTTCTCCAAGCGGCCGATGCCGGCCTTCTTGGTCCATTCACCGTACATGGGCACATAGAGAGGCTTGGCCAGGTCGATCCCTTTATCATCAGGGTCGAGTGAGCTCAGGCCCCGGTAGCGGATGCCGTCCTTGAGGCCGTTGACCGTCAGGTTGACGGCCGGGCCGCCGTGGACGGGCACTTTCCAGATGTCCCAGCCGTCGCTCAACAGGACGAAGAGCCCGTCCTCGGACCAGCCGACGGGATAGTCGGGCGGGTACTGGACGTTGTGGTCGTCGTCCTCGTTGACGAAGCTGGCCGAAACGCCCTTGCTGACGGGGTAGGACTTGCCCGTGGCGAACTCGTAGGTCGAGAAGACGCCGTCCTCGTAGGTCAGCATGTGCGTGCCGTCGGTTGAGGGGGAGAAGGAGAAGCGGCTCTTCTTGAGGGCCAGCTTGCGGGCCCCGGTGGCCAGGTCGATCGCATAAACGTCCCGGTAGGAGCGGCCGCTGAGGTTGGCATTCAGCTCATAGTCCCGGTTGTCGTACCCGATCGCCCATCGCCCCTTGGGAGCGACCGTGACCGTGCGCAGGTCGTCGTCCGCCAGGCGGATGAACTTCTTGTCCTTGAGCCGGTACTCGGCCAGGTAGCTGAAGGTCTGATCGCGTCCGGCTTCGACCTGCTGCTGGGACTGGAGGCGCTTGTCGCCGCCGTGCCAGAGGACGAGGTCGGGAATGTCCTCATCGGCGGCGGCTGGCGGGGCTCCGGCCGGACCGCCCGCAGGGGCCT
>DFYJ01000144.1:76622-102942 GCA_002383325.1 Candidatus Aminicenantes bacterium UBA4085 | reverse complement strand
AGCGCTACATGTGGATCCCGCAGGAGAACAAGGAAGGCTACGAGGCCGGCAACGCCATGACCTACGCCAAGAATCTCAAGGGCCGGCTGATGCTGTACTACGGCACGGCGGACAACAATGTCCACCCGACCAACGCCATGCAGCTGATCGCCGCCTTGCAGCAGGCCGGCAAAAGCTTCGAAGTCCAGGTCGGCCCCGACCGCGGCCACACCGCCGTCCACAACGACCGGATGATGGAGTTCTTCCTCGAGAATCTGATGATGAAGTACGTCCCCCTGCAGTAAGGGGCCCGCGATCGACGCTTTTCCCGGGGGCGCGGCTTGCCGCGCCCCCTTTTTTTGGGTTCTTCTCCCATCTCCGGGATTCAGGGCTTCAGTTCCATCGCCAGGCGGTCGAGATAGTCGGGCAGGAACGGGGAGTCGACGGAAACGAAGGCGTCCCCTCCGGCGGGAAGTGCCCGCCAGGCCTCGAGGATCGATCCGGCGATATGCCGGGCCGTCGACCCATCGGGCGTTTCGGTAAAGCCGGCCGCCAGTAAGGCCCGAACGACGCGAAGGTGCGCCCCGGCCCAGTCCGAGAGGATTTCGGGGCAGGTCCGGCGGAGCGATTCGACTTGCGCCTGGAGCCTCTTGCGCGCCGCCGCCGCGGCGGCCCGGCTTTCTTCCATCCGGGTCATGGCCTCCCGCATCTCGCTGGGAGAGGGATGGCCGCGGTCGATGTAGTCGCCCAGCCTGCCGGCCTCGCTTTCCAAGCGATCGATCTCGGCCCGAACAGCCTCCAGCCGCAGGGCCTCTCCGCGCCGGAATGCCGCGGTCCCGTCCGCCGAGAGGCGGGTCAGCGTCTCTTCGTCCTCACTCCCGTCGATGTAGTAATCATAGGCGAGCAGATAGGAGAAAAGCGCTCCGCAGGACGGACAGCGGCGGACGTGACGCTTTTCGGGGTCTCCGCCGTCGAGGGACGGCACGATTTCCAGGCGGGCCGCGGCTTCGGGCAGAGGGCGATCCGGGTAGGAAGAGCCGTGCTTGGAGAAGGATGTCTCAACGCCCTGGAGCGTTCCGCAAACCGGGCAATCGGAGGGAACCATGTCACTCGCCGGCCCATTATATCCGTGGGGAGATGCGCGGGGAAGGCCCGGGGCCGGGCCCGGGGCCGGGCTCGTGGGCTCCAGCCTGTCCTTCTTGATGGTCGTCACCCCGATGAAGAAGCCGGGCTGACGTTCCTCATCGTCGGGCTCGCAGGGCATTTAAACCGAGCGGGTCTTGGCCGCGCGCAGGGCTCGAGCTACCAGGAACGCGCCCAGCCCGAGCATGCCGATCAAAGCCAACAGGTAGGACGGCTCGGCGAAGGCCTTGGGCAGCCCGACCTCGAAGAAGGCCAGGGCGGCGAAGACGATCCCGATCAGGGCTTCACCGGCGATCAGGCCCGAGGCGAGCAGGGTGCCCGTGTTCACGGCCTTCTCCCGGGCCTCTCCCTCGACCTTGCGCTTGTCGAGCCTCTTCTCCAGGATGGACTTGAAGAGGCCGCCCAGGAAGATGGCGAAGGTGGTGTCGATGGGCAAATACATTCCGACCGCGACCAGCATGGGGCTCTTCACCTGCATCAGGATGAAGCCCAAGCCCATGAAGGCCCCGGCCAGGATCAGGATCCACTCGGTCTTGCGCTCGAAGATGCCCTTGGCCACGACCGCCATCAGGCTGGCCTGGGGAGCCGGGATCTTCTCGCCGCCGAAGCCGCCGTTGGCTTTGAGAATCTCGTTCTGCTTCTCCGGGATCATGGCCTTGATGTCGGCCAGGGAATAGGCGCCGGCGGGGATGGAGGCGAGCCGCCCGTCGTAGACGACCTCGGTTGTGCCGGCCGCTTCCAGCTGCTCCAACTTCTCCCCGACCACCTGTTTGATGTTGCCGAGGTGGAGGATGGACAGGACCAGGAACATGACCAGGGCCGCGGTAACGACGCCGAAGATGTCGCCGATCTGCATGCGTCGCGGCGTGCCGCCTAGGATGTACCCGGCTTTAAGGTCCTGCATCATCTCGCCGGCCACCGAGACCGAGACGCAGGTGAAGGCGGCCACGATGAGGGCGGCCGAGATGCCGCTGCCGCCCTGCAGGCCCATCAGGACCAGGATGAAGGCGACGATGATGAGGACGGAGACGGTCAGGCCACTGGTCGGGTTGCTGCTGACCCCGATGATGCCGACCAGGTAGCCGGAGACGGCGGCAAAGACGAAGCCCAGGAAGAGCATCAGCAGGACGGCCACAAACGAGGCGGGCAGGCTCTGGGCGTAATGCTGGAAGACGAAGAAGACCAGGACGGAGACGGCCAGGGTCGTGATCAAGGCCGCCTTGATGTCCAGGTCGCGGTCGGTGCGGGGGATGTCCGCGGCCCGGCCGGAGCGGCCGCCACCCAGGGTGGACAGCGAGCGGGCGATGCCGTGAGCCAGGCTCTTGCGCATCTTGAACAGGGTAAAAAAGGCTCCCACGAGCATGCCGCCGATGGCGATGAAGCGGACATAGTCCTTCCAGACGCGGGCGATCTCGACCGCCCAATCGGATACGGCGCCGAGATCGTGGTAGTTGAGGAAGAAAGCCAGGGCGGGCGCCAGCAGCCCCCAGGCCAGCACGCCGCCGCTGAAGTTGACCGCGGCCAGCTTGGGGCCGATGATCGTGCCGACGCCCAGGAAAGCCGGGCTCATCTCGGGGCCGCGAAGCAACAGCGAGCCTTTCCCGGCCGCAACGACGGTTTGCCACTTGAGGGCCACGACCTTGAGCTCCGTCAGGGCCGTGAAGCCGGCGCCCAGGCCCATCCCGGCCAGCAGATGCGACGTGCCGGCCGATCCGCCCTGGCCCGCCTTGTGGATCTCGGCCGCGGCGACCGATTCGGGGAAGGGCAGATCCTTGTCGGCGATCAGGACGCGGCGGATGACGGTCACGAACATGATGCCCAGGATTCCGCCGGCGGCCAGGATGAGGGTCGCGGTCAGGTAGTGCGAGGCCTGGTAGAAGGGCAGCCAGATGCCGGCGATGAAGAAGGCCGGCAGGGTGAAGATGGCCCCGGTGGCGATGTTGCCGCCGATCGAGCCGATGGTCCGGGCCAGGTTCTCCTCCAGGAGGGTGCCCTTGAAGGCCTTGATGACGGCCATCCCGACCACGGCCGTGGTGTAGGTGGCGGCGATGGTCATGCCGGCTTTGAGGCCGAGGTAGGCGTTGGCGGCGCCCATGAAGGCGGCCATGAAGACGCCGAGCAGAACGACCCGCAGGGTGAACTCGCGGGGCTCGGGGGCACCGGGGCCGGCGGATCCGGATTTCGGTTCGCTCATGGGGCTCCTCCTGGTCGGGGATAAGGCGCCCCGATTGTATGGGGGAAGGGTGGAATTTTCAACCGAAAGCTGTCGCGAACGGCGAACCTGGCGCGGTTCTGGAGGAGGGGAAGCAGGGGAGGCCCGCTTTAGGGGCCTGGAAATAGGGAATTACGTATGCTGTACCCCTATTTTTGAGTCGTCTTCCAAGCTTCGGCCAGCGCTCGGAAGTGCGGGTCGGCGTAGGCGAAGAATCTCTTGTAGCCGGAGCAGAAGTGGCTCAACCCGCCGTCGCGGGAGTCGCGGATGCGGTCCTTGGGGCAGCCGCCGCGGCAGAGCCTCAGCCAAGGGCAGGCCCGGCAAGCCTGCGGCAGATCGGCCTTGGCCGCGCCGAAGCTTCTCTGGCGGGACGAGTTCAGCATGTGGACGAGCTTTCCGTCCATGACGTTCCCAAGATGCCAGCGCTCTTCGACGAAGAAATCGCAGGCATAGACCCCGCCGTCGTGCTCGACCACGAGATAGGTGCCGCACGTGGGCTGCAGGACGCAATCCGGCGGTCGGCGGTCGACATAAAGGAAGAAGAGCGAGTCAAAAGTCCGGACGAAGGTGGTCGGCAGCCCGTCGCGAAAGTCCGCCCGCCAGAGATCGAAGACCTTGATGAGAAAGTCCCCGTAGGCCTTGCCCGAAGCCGAGAAGTCCGCGGCCCGGCTAGAATTGGCGGGATCAGTCTCGACACAGGGGATGAATTGCATATGGACGAGGCCCAGCGACTTGAGAAAGCCGTAGATCTCCTCCGGGAAGCGGGCCGAGAGAGAGTTGACGACGCTGAGGGCGTTGACTTCCACCCCGGCGTCCAGGAGCATCTTGGCCCGGTCGACGACCTCGGCCCATGTCGGCTGTCCGCCGGCCCGGATGCGATAGCCGTCGTGGACGTATTCGGGACCGTCCAGTGACAGGCCGACCAGGAAATGATAATCGCGGAGGAACGCGGCCCAGCTCCGATCCAGGAGCAGGCCGTTGGTCTGCAGGCCGTTGCCGACTGATTGGCCGCGGCCGTGCCTCATCTGCAGGCGTACGGCCCGCTCGAAGAACGGCCGGCCCATGAGGGTCGGCTCGCCTCCCTGCCAGCCGAAGGAGATCTCGGGGATCGGCTGTTCGAGAGCTTGGCGGATGATCTCCTCGAGAATCTCGTCGCTCATCCGGCGGGGCGGCGAGGCGGGGGAGGCGGCGTCCTTGTCCCTGTAGAAGCAATAGCCGCAAGCCATGTTGCAGTCGGGGCCGGCCGGCTTGATGAGCAGAGAGGAGAGCGGCTTGCGGGGAATCACGGCCTTCTTACTCTAACCGACCGCGGCCCGTCCGTCGAGGGGGACGGATCTGCGCCGCCTCTCCGAAGGACTTGAATTCGGATGACACCGTGCTATGCTAAGGGCATTCCAGGATTCTGCGGGAGGAAACAGGGATGAGATCTCTCATGAGAAGCGTTGCCGGGATTTTAGCCGCATTCTCTTTCATCCTCGGGACCGCGCTCATCGTCCCGGGCGGCCTGGCGGCCGATCGCCAGGATTCCAGGCGGCTGGGGGAAGAAGTCCTGATGGAGGCGCTCCTGGGATCGCGGCAGCTGATGGTCCGCGTCGCGACCGGGGGATGCACCGAAAAAGACTCCTTCAAGGTCGAGGTCAAGAAGGCGCCGGATTCTGATTCGCGGACGCCCTGCTATATCCTGACCTTGAACCGGGTCAAGCCCGACGATTGCAAGGCCTTCTTCCCCGACGGGACGCCCATCCTCTTCGACTTGGAGAAGGACCTGGGGCTCAAGGGCGCCTTCACCTACTCCCTGTCCAACAAAGTGGCCGCGGCGCCGGAGAGCGAAAGCTCTCTCTTCGGCATCATCAAGAAATACTTCACCGTCAAGTAGCGCCCGCCGCGAGCGCGGAGAGGATGTCCGCCCATGCCGCAAAGAGCCTATGTCCGCACCAGCAAGCCGGCCTTGATGGCCTCCCTGCTCGTCCTGGCCGTCATGTTCATCATCGGCATCGTCGTGATCAATATCCTGGCCAGGGATGGGGACGCCGGGATGGGCGTGGTCTTCTTCGGCTTCTGGCTGTTCATCGTGGCCATTGGGGCGGGGGTCGTCATCCACAACCTCAGAACCTACGACAAGAATCCCGCCAGCCAGATTGTGGAGGAGATCCTCATTCCCGACGCTCCGGCCGGGCCGAAGGCCGATACCGGGGAGAACGACTTCGAGGCCAAGCTGCGCCAGTTGGAGAGCCTGAAGAAAGACGGCCTGATCAGCGAAGCGGAGTACGCCGCCAAGCGCTCGGAGATCATGGGCCGGAAGTGGTAGGGGAAGGGCCGGCCCGGGCGCGGTCCTGAACGGAATGATCGCCGAGGCGCCCCGACGAGGCGCCCCGACGCGGCTTGCCTTGGCAATAGATATCTGATATATTACATATCTGAAGGGCTCGCAAGCCCGCAAGTTGTTGAAAAGCAAGGGAATCAATGTCGAACCTGAAGGCTGAGGGGAAGGCCGGGCCGGCCAGGGGCCTGGTCTTCGACGTTAAGCGCTTCGCCCTGCACGACGGCCCCGGCATCCGGACCACCCTCTTCCTCAAGGGTTGCCCCCTGCACTGCCTGTGGTGCCACAATCCCGAAGGCATAGGCCCGAAACCCGAGCTTCTCTTCCACTCCTCCCGATGCCGCAGTTGCTATGCCTGCGTCCGGGCTTGCCCGCGCCACGCACTCAAACCGGGGCCCGACAAGGGTCCGGTCCGGATCGATCGCTCCAAGTGCGACGCCTGCGGCCTCTGTGTCGCCGCCTGCCCCTACGAAGCGATCCGAATGGCCGGCCGGGAGGCGTCCATCGCGGATCTGCTGGCCGCGGTCGAGCGTGACCGCCCGTTCTACGAGCAGTCCGGCGGGGGAGTGACTCTCTCCGGCGGCGAGCCCCTCCTTCAGCCCGAATTCTCGGCGGCCCTCCTCTCGGCTCTCCGCTCCCGCGGATTCCATACCACCCTCGACACCTCGGGCCAGGCCCCCTGGCCCGTCCTCGAACGCCTGGCCGCGGAGGCGGACCTCGTCCTCTACGACCTCAAGCTCATGAACGAGGCCCGCCACAAGGAATTCGTCAGGTGCTCCAACCGGCTGATTCTGGATAACCTCTGCCGCTTGGCCGGAACGGGCCGGTCCATCCGCGTCCGCATACCCTTGGCGGCCGGGGCCAACGACGACGATGCTGCTATCAAGGCCAAGATCGATTTCCTGCGGCCCCTGCCGGCCCTGCGGACGGTCGATCTGCTGTCCTACCACAAGGGCGGCCAGGAGAAGCACCGCGCCCTGGGCCAGGAAGCCTGCTTCCGCCTGTTCGCCGCGCCGTCCGCGGAGCGGCTGGAGGCCATTCGGCGGGCCTTCGCCGAAGCCGGATTCACCGTCACATTGGGAGGCTGACCATGATGACCGCCCGCGTCAAGAAGCTCCGCGACCAGAGCCTGAAGGCCGTGCCTTCGATCTCCGGCGAGCGGGCCCGGCTGATCACCGAGTTCTATAAGAGCCCCGAGGCCGACCGCGTTTCCCCGGCCGTGGCTCACGCCCTGGCCTTCAAGCACATCCTGGCCCGCAAGACCATCGTTTTCAACGCCGGCGAGCTGATCGTCGGCGAACGCGGCCACGCCCCCAAGGCCACTCCGACCTACCCCGAGGTCACCTGCCACAGCGTCCAGGACCTGCGCATTCTCGATTCGCGGCCCAAGACGTCTTTCAAGTGCGACGCCCGGACGATCGCCCTCTACGAGAAGGAGATCATCCCCTTCTGGCGCGGCCGCTCCATCCGCGACCGGATGATGGAAGAGCTGCCGGAGACGTGGAAAGCGGCCTACGAGGCAGGCGTCTTCACCGAGTTTATGGAGCAGAGGGCCCCCGGCCACACCGTCCTGGACGACAAGATCTACCGGCGGGGGATGCTCGATTTCATCGCCGACATCGACGCATCCATCGCGAGGCTCGATTTCCTGGCCGACCCCGAGGCCCTGGACAAGCGCGAGGAGCTGCGGGCCATGCGCATCGCGGCCGAGGCGCTGATCCTGTCCGCCCGCCGCCACGCCGACAGGGCCCGCGAGCTGGCGGCCAAGGAGGCCAAGCCCGAACGAAAAAAGGAGCTGCTCAAGATCGCCGACGTCTGCGACCGGGTTCCGGCCCACGCCCCGCGCGACTTCCACGAGGCCCTGCAGGCCTATTGGTTCGTCCACCTCGGCGTCATTACCGAGTACAACACCTGGGACTCCTTCAACCCCGGCCGGCTGGATCAGCACCTCTGGCCCTTCTACAAGAAGGGGCTGGAGGACGGCACGCTGACCCGCGAATCGGCCGCCGAGCTGCTGCAGTGCTTCTGGGTCAAGTTCAACAACCAGCCCGCCCCTCCCAAGGTCGGCGTCACGGCCGAGGAGAGCGGCACCTACACCGACTTCGCCCTGATCAACGTCGGCGGCCTGAAATCCGACGGCTCGGATGCGGTCAACGACCTCTCCTACCTTCTCCTCGACGTCATCGAGGAGATGCGTCTCCTCCAGCCCAGCTCCATGGTCCAGATCTCGGCCAAAGGCCCCGACGCCTTCGTCCAGCGGGCCCTGCGGATCGTCAAGACCGGATTCGGCCAGCCCTCCTTCTTCAACACCGACGCCATCGTCAAAGAGCTGGTCCGGCAGGGCAAGAGCTTCCCCGACGCCCGCGACGGCGGGGCCAGCGGCTGCGTCGAGGCGGGGGCTTTCGGCAAGGAGAACTACACCCTGACCGGATACTTCAACATCCCCAAGGTTTTAGAGCTGGCGCTTCACGACGGCTTCGACCCCAGGACCAAGAAGCAGCTCGGACCGCATACGGGCGACCCGGCCAAGTTCAAATCCTACGACGATCTCTTCGCCGCCTTCACGGCCCAGCTCCGCCGGCTCGTCGATGTCAAGATCGCCGGCAACGCGATCATCGAGCGGCTCTACGCCAAGATCCTGCCCGCGCCGTTCCTCTCCATCCTGATCAGCGACTGCATCGCCAACGGCAAGGACTATCACGCCGGCGGCGCGCGCTACAACTCCAACTACATCCAGGGCGTGGGCCTGGGCTCGATCACCGACATCCTGGCCGCCCTTAAGGTCCATGTGTACCAGCTCAAAACGGTGTCGATGAAGAAGCTGCTCGAAGCCCTGACCGCGGACTTCGCCGGGCACGACACGCTGCGCCAGACCCTGCTCCTGCGGTCGCCCAAGTGGGGCAACGACGACGACGCGGCCGACGACATCGCTAAGTCGGTCTTCGAAGCCTACTTCGCGGCCATCGACGGCCGCCCGACCGTGCGCGGCGGCAAGTACCGCATCAACCTCCTGCCCACGACCGTCCACGTCTACTTCGGCAAGGTCACCGGGGCCACGCCCGATGGCCGCAAGGCGGGGGAAACCCTCAGCGAGGGCATCTCGCCCGTCCAGGGATCGGACCGCCAGGGGCCGACCGCGGTCCTCAAATCAGCGGCCAAGATCGACCACGTCAGAACCGGCGGCACCCTGCTCAACCAGAAATTCACTCCGCAGCTTCTGGCCGACGACGAGGGCCTGCGGGCCGTGGGGCACCTGGTCCGGACCTACTTCAAGATGGACGGCCACCACGTCCAGTTCAATGTGGTCACGGCCGACACCCTGCGCGAGGCCCAGAAGCACCCCGAAAAATATCGGGATCTCATCGTCCGGGTGGCCGGCTACAGCGACTACTTCCTGGACTGCTCGGCGGACCTCCAGAACGAAATCATCCGCCGCACCGAGCACATGGGGTTTTGAAAACCGAACGACCTCGTGCTTCGCAGCCTTGAGACGGCCGCTCTCGAGCTCCTCGAGGATGACCCCTGCTCAGTGCTTTTTAATTGGGCTTGACAAATACAACAATATGTCATAGTATGTTGATAAATAGTCAGCATACTATGCTAAATAACGATTGTTTATAGTTTACATTCGTAAGGGGAATGCGATATGGCCGTCAATGTCCGAGACAGCATCGCAGCCGAGATCTTTGATTATCAAGTCCTGATCGATGCCTTAAAAGGCTTGGCTTATCCTCGAAATAAAATCAACGATCTCCTCAGGCATGGGATCATCATTAGAATCAAGAAGGGCTTGTATGTTTTTGGAGATAAGCATCGAAGGCAGCCCTATTCCAAGGAGCTGTTGGCCAATCTTGTGTATGGCCCCTCCTATGTCTCTCTCGATTACGCGCTCGCTTACTACGGGATCATTCCGGAAAAAGTCGAGTCCCTGACATCGGTCACGCCGAATCGCCCGCACCGGTTCAGCACACCGGTGGGGCTCTTCATGTACCGGCGGATCCCTGCCCGGGCTTATGAGACCGGCATGGTCCGGGTTGAAGGGGAGCGTGGCCAAGCGTTTCTGATCGCTTCTCCCGAAAAGGCCTTGGCCGACAAGATCGTATCGGTGCGCGGCGCTGCTATCGCTTCCATCGGGGAGATGGGCCGGTTCCTCGAAGAGGATCTGCGGATCGATGCTGGCGCCATCCGCTCCTTTTCCCCCGAGGTGATCCAGGAATTCGCCGAGCGCTATCGATCCCTGAGGCTGAAGCGCTTGAGCGGATATCTCGGACAAGCACGGAGATCTAAGCCGGGGAGGCCCGAATGAACGAGGCTATTCGCCAGATGTTGGCCGCCTACGAGGTCCACTCGCTCGAGGATTCTCTGCACGCCCTCAGGGAGATCATGCAGGAGATCGCGCTTCTCGGCCTCTGGAGGAGCAAGTTCTTCGAGAAGGCGGCCTTTTATGGGGGCACGGCTCTCCGGGTGCTTTACGGACTCGACCGTTTCTCCGAGGACCTGGATTTCTCGCTGCTCGCCAAGACTGCGGATTTCGACTTGACCGCTTACGGCGAAGCCCTGAAGAGGGAGCTCGCTTCCTTCGGATTTGCGGTCGTGCTCGAGAGCCGGACCAAGCCGGCCGGAGCGGCCATCCAGTCCGCCTTCCTCAAGGCCAACACGCGGACCGAGATGATCATGGTCGAGTTCGATAATGATCTAGTCAAGAGCGTCCCCAAAAACCAAGTGCTGAAGATCAAGCTGGAGGTCGATACCGATCCGCCCTCTGGATTCACAACGGAAACCCGATTCCTACTTCGGCCGGTTCCGTTCGCGGTCAAGGCGTTCAGCTTGCCCGATCTCTTGGCCGGCAAGATGCACGCCGTTCTCTGCCGCCAATGGAAGAGCCGGATCAAGGGTCGTGATTGGTACGATCTTGTCTGGTTCGCGGCCTATCACCCGGAGTTGCGTCTGGCCCACCTCGAACAGCGGATGCGCCAGACCGGGCATTGGACGGAACCAGCCCCCCTGACGGCAGAGAGCCTGCGCGACCTGATCACGCGCCGGATCGACAGCTTCAGTATCGATCAGATCCGGCGTGAAGTGGAGCCCTTTATTAAGAATCACGCCTCTTTGGCTCTCTGGTCGAAGGAATTCTTCCTGGACGTTACATCCCGGATCAAGGCTGTATAGCCGGGCCCGACCTCCAGAACGAGATCATCCGCCGCACCGAGCACATGGGATTTTAATTAAAAACAACCAAAGGGAGTATTATCTTGTTGGAATGTTTTCAACCTTTTGCGAGTCTTGCAGATCTTTGTCTCTCATCAGTTGGATGGATAAGATGCAGAGTCAATACCCGTACCTGCAGGCTGTAGCCTATATCTCCGATAAACATCGATTTGAGGAGATAGAAGCCTTAAGGTCGCAGTTAGACATTGGAATGCCCCTGATGTACTGCGACCAAGTTCTGGAATTGAAATGGAAGAACTATATCCGTTTATATGGCGAATTGCTCGTTAATAACATTGTGTTTCTTGTGAGCAAAGATGGGTGCCTTGTCGAATTCCTGGAAGGAAACGATATCAGTAAATTCACTCTCAGCGTGGAAAAAGTGCTTAGGGGAGCATGAGATCAATGACGAATCAACGCCACCAATCGTGCGTCATGGCCTTGATGGCAGGCGTGGCGCTCATGTTCGGAAGCATCATGTATCCCCAAACCAATCCATGGGGAAAGATATCTAGTATGTTACCCCAAAAAAACGATAAAGAATTGCGGTTCTTGCGTTCCTATCCGTCGGAGAATGAGGAAGTCGAAGATTATCTATGGCAGCCTGCGGACATCGCCGTTGGTGAGCGTGGAATGATCTATATAATCGATTATAAGGGAAATTCTGTACATATCTACGAGAATAGCGGAAAGCACCTGGCGAAATTCGGGAGATTTGGGCAGGGAGTGGGGGATCTGTCCGCTCCTGTCAAAATGAAAATCATCAAGAACGAGTTGGTAATCAAAGAATCGGGCAATAAGAGGCTTCAATAGCGGCTCCTATGAGATCCAAAAGTTGTCATGAAATAATGACGGCCGGCCGCGATAGGTCGACCTCCAGCGACGCGCCCTTGTCGAAGACGACCCGGACCGTGCGCCCGGCGCCGGTCTTGTCGGTGAGCGTCCAGCCGCCCTTGGCCTCGGGCCGGACCTCGACCATGTCCAGCCCGAAGGCTTTCCCCCTGGCCCGGTCGACGTAGACCTGGCCGTAGTGGTCGATGATCCGGTTGGCCGCCTCGGCCGCGGCCCCGTTGCCCCAGTCGTAGATGGTGAAGACGCCCATGCCCTGGCCGGCGGCGCTGGTCCGGCCGCCGTGGCCGTAGTTCTCCATGGTGAAGCCGTAGTCCTCGGGGCCGAACCAGGGATAGACCTTCTCCCACATGGCTTTGACCTTGGGATTTTCGGAGGCGTACATCATGATGAAGCCGGAGCGAAGGGCGGCCGCCCCGCGTTCGAAGTAGGCCGCTTCTCCCGTCGCCTTGTAGTAGTCCAGAAATAACTCGGCAAAGAGCGTCTCGCGTGAATCGTTCCACTCGCCGTCGGAGTTCATGACGCCGAAGCCGCCAAGGGCGGGAACGTGGATGTAGGGCGGCTGCCAGACTTGCTGGGCCATGGAAAGCTCGTCCAAGGTCCTGCGGCCCCAAGCCAGGTAGTCGGCCCGCCCCGTCGCTTTCCAGGCGGTCAGCAGCGCTTCGGCTGTCCAGAACATCGAAAGGGTATTTTGCTTGTAGAGGGCGTTGCGCTCGACTTTGCGGCCGAGCTGTCCCGGCAGGCCCCAGTCGCAGCAGGACCAGTAAGTCTCGAAGTCCTCCCAGCGTCCGTCCGGAACGATCTCCTTCAGCACGGCGTCCACGGCCCGCAGTCCCGCCTCGCGATAGACTTTCCGGTCCGTCAATGACGCCAGCTCGAGCAGGAAGGTGGCGCTGGCGCTGCTTTCCGGCGTCCTGTTCATGACCCGCCCGGCGGCCCGGGTCTTGGGATGGACCCAGCCCGGAAAGAATCCTTCAGCGTCCTGCAGCTTCATGAGGGCTGCGGCATAGGTCTCGGCGTAGGCCCTCAGCCGCGGGTCGGGCTCCAGGTCCCGGTGCCAGCGGATCATCTGCAGGGCCGTCCAGCTGGAGTCCAGGATGTGGATGTCGTCGGCGGTCACGCCGAACTCCTCGGGGCGGCGGTCGGAGTTGGTCCAATAGGCCGTCTCCCAGCCCTTGGGTCGGCGCAGCTTCTTCCCGCCGACCTCCACCTCGACGTTGTCGGTGCGGATGACCGAGGGGAAGAGACCGTCGGTCTGCGGCGCGCTCAAGGCCAGCTCCTTGGCCAGGCGGGCGCGCCGCAGGTAGTCCTGGTTTCCGGTCCTGCGGCCATAGCGATAGAGCCCGGAGGCGCTGCGAAGCGAGGAGAACCAGGCCTGGTTCCATATCGACAGGAACTCGCGCTGGAACCAGGGATTGGGCGAGTTTGGCGACTGGGAGACGTTGACGATGAACTGCGGCGCTCCGACCTTGCGGCCGTCCAGCTCAAACTCCTGCCAGACGGATGAGCCCCATGTTCCGAAGGCCCAGTTGTAGGTCCGCTCGATGTATCGATCCAAAGGCGCTTGGATGGGCTCGCCCGCGTTGAGCAGGGGCCTGCCCCAGCGCCGCCAAAGGAAGTCGGAGGCCCGCCGCCATGGATTGGGCGCGGGCCCCTGGCCGTGATCGGCCAGGACGAAGAAGGCGATCTCGATCGTCCCGGGCGCGAAGCGCTGGCCCGGCTTCTTCTTGAACAGAACGTGGACCGGGACCTCGGTCAGGGTCATGCCCAGCCGGGCTTCACCGGCCGGGGCGTCGTAATCCAGGAACCAGGGATTGGCCTCCGAGCGCCCGACAAGGTCCAGGTCGGGGACAATGGCCAGCGATGTGCCGGCCCGGGCGGTGATGAGGGCCGGCGAGCGGAAGACGTGCTGGGCGACGACATATCCGGGCTCCGGCGCCAAGTGAGGGGCCCACCAGAGGTCCGGCTTGACGCGCCAACGGAAGGGAATGGCCAACTCGTCCTGGGCGGATTCGGCGGCGACCGTCCAGGCTGCCGAGACGCGCGCCGTCCGGCCGTCGATGGCCTTCACGTCGATGCGGTCCGGCGCCCGCCCGATCAGCTCAGGAAAGGTGAAACTGGCCCAGGTCTCCCCGCCCACGACGAGGCTCCCTCCGGAGCCCGAGGCTTCGACTTTAAGCAGATCGGGATCTGCCGATGCGGGGGCCATCCGGGTGCTCCGGCGCGGGACGGACGAGATCGCGGCGGCCAAGGCGGCCAGGGAAAAAACCAGGATGAGTGCGGAGCTGATGCGGGCGGGCCGGCTCATGAGCGTCTCCTTTCCCGGAAACGGGAGAAGAGCCCGATTCTACCATGATCCCGCCGCAGCGGGTTGGGCCGCCCTTCCGGGCTGAGTCACCGGTTCCGGATGCGGAAGATATCGACCCGGCCGAAGGCGGCCGACAACGTTTGGGCCATCCTCTCGAACCTCTCCGGCCGGGCCTGGACGGCCGCGCGCTCGCGCCCTCCCGCCTCCGGAGCCCAGGCCGGCGTCCAGACGACGAGGAATCGGGCCCTAAGCCGCTCGATCGCGGCCAGCCATTCCTCCTCCGTCTCACCGCCCGGAACTCCCCGATAAGGTGAGCGGCCCAGAACCACGACCCGGACGTCGGCCCGGGGCGGATGGCCGGCCCAAGGCAGCTGAAGCTCCCCGTAGTTGACCGCGACCGTGTCCCCGTCGACGAGGGCGCTGTCGAGAGCTTCCCAAGCTTCCCCCAAGGAGCCGTATTGGGCCCGATAATAGGCGTGCGCGTCGATCAGGCGCCCTGACAAGAGCCCCTTCCCCACGGCCCTGTAGCCAGGCTGGCGGGCCATGTAGGCCCAGACCCCGGCGCATCCGGCGACAATGGCCAGCGTCCAAGCCGCCCTGGCGGCCTTCCTCCCTATTCCCCGCGCCTTCCCGATCATGGCGGCCAGGCCGACAATGGGAATCGGGGCCAGGAAGATGACATAGCGGGGGAGGCGGACGGGCTGGAGGGTGAAGAAGAGAAGAAGCGAGGCGGGGAAAAGCGACAAGAACGCGCCGAGTATCCCATCGCGCTTCCGCACGGCCGTCCAAACGGCCGCGGCGAAAAGCAGCCACCCGACGGCGAACAGCGGGCCGAAGCCGTTGAGATGGGTGTAGCCCCAGACCCCCCGCACGGTCTCTTTGAACGGATAGAGAAGCCAGCCCCAGGCCGAGGGGACGAACCAGCTCTGGTAGGCCGCGGGCATGTCCGCCGCCGAGACGACGCCGGAGAAGATCTTCAACCCGCCCAACGACAACCCAAAGGGGAAGATGGGATTTCCCGTTAGGACGATATTGCGGATGTAGCTGCCCGCGCCGCCCGCCAAACCCAAAGCCGCGGCTGCGGGCCAGCAGCGGCCGAACGTCCTCCGGCAGGCGGCCGATCGAGCTAGAGCGACCGCCGGCACGATGAGAAGAGGCGCCAGGAAGAATAGGGTTGATTTTGTCCCCCAGGCCAGCCCCGCGGCGGCGGCGAAGGACGCCAGGTGGACCGGCCGGCCCGTCCGGGCCCAGGCGACTGACGCCGCGACGGCTGCCGTCCAGAAGGCCGCGTAAAGAGCGTCCACATAGGCCAGGCCGCTCTGGATGAGGATGATGGGCAGGGAGATGAAGGCCAGGCCGCAGGCAGCCGCCCATCGGATCCCGGCCAGGCGGCGGCCCAAGATGGATCCGGCCGCCCCGAGAAGGGGCAGGGCCAGGAGCTGGGGCATCTTGGCCATGGTCAACCGCCCGCCGTCGAGAAGGCCCAACCAGGCCGACAGCAGCTCCCCGTTCCAGGCGAACCATCGGTGCGTCCCGGACCAGCCGGAAAGACCCAGGTTCCCCTGCCGGATCCAGCGCACCACGAAAGGCAGATGGTAGCCGAGGCTGTCCCATCCCTCGGGCGGCGCCAGCAGGGCCAGGAACAGACGGGCCGCCAAGGTGAGAACGACGGCGGCGGCGGCAGGCAGGAGCCACCGGGGCAGGGGGCGCGGGCGTCCGACTCGCGGGGAAGGACGGGCCGCGAAAGCCAAGGCCAGGTGGATTCCCAGGAAAACCACGGTCGCAAGCCTGACCGAGAAGGGCGTCAGACACCCGGTCCAGCCCAGGATCTGGACCGTTGCCGCGGCTTCCAGGCAGACCAGGAGGCAGGCTTCGAGCAGGGCCTCGTCCGGGCGCAGCCCCAGCCGCCTGCGGACAAGGATATAGGCTGAACAGAACAGGGCCGCTGCCGTGATGGCCGCCATGGGAAGAGCCGGCGGAATCATAGCCGCCCCCTCGGCGGCCTGTCAAACTTCGAAGTCGGAGCGGAATGCCGGGGCTCCCAAAAGCGTCTAACGCATGGAATGGATAACTGGACGGGCGGAGCGGACGAGTGGGTCCTTATAGAACAGGCCCGCGCGGGCGACCCGTCCGCCCAGAGGGAGATCATTGAGCATCATGAACGGCTGGTGGCGGCGACCGTGACCGGGATCCTCGGCCCGGCGCCCGAAGTCGACGATGTCGGTCAGGAGACCTTCATCCGCTTCTTCCGGGCTCTGGACCGCTTCCGGGAGGATGCCCGGATCGGCACCTACCTGGTCCGGATTGCCATCAACCTGTCACTCAACGAGCTGAAGCGCAGGAAGCGGGACAGGATAGCGGTCCGCGAAGCCGAGGAGCGCCCCGCCGGCGTTTCGTGCCTTTCGGACGGCAGCCGGTCAGCGGAAGCCAAGGCGATTGTTCGGCAAGCTCTCGGCCGGCTCGAGCCCAAGTTCCGCCAGGTCGTGGTCCTGCGCCTGATCGACGGCTACTCGGTCCGCGAAACGGCCGACATCCTGCAACTGCCCCAAGGGACGGTGCTGTCCCGGCTTTCGCGGGGGCAGGTCAGGCTGAAGGCCATCGTGGACGGGCTGGCTGCTGTGGAGGAGTCAGGGGAAAGGAGGATTTTATGAGGAGGGACTTTCGGAAAACGCTGTTCCGGTCCTTCGAGCCGGGGTGGCCGGAGCGCCGCCGCCGCCGTCTCGAGCGGGCCCTGGCCCGATCGCCCGAGCTGCGGGCGGAAAGGGAGAAGACGGGCGCCTTGCGCCGGGCTGTGGCGGACAGCGGCGTCCCGGGCTTCCGGCCCGGCTTCGCCGACCGCGTCCTGGCCCGGCTGGCTTCCTGTCCGGCCGCGGCCATCGATGTCGCGGGCCTGGCCTTTCGAGCTATTTTCGACCGCTTCGCCCTGGTGGCCGGGATCGTCACCATCATTCTCGTCCTGTTCAACCTGCTTGGCGGGGCTTTGATCCCGAGCCACGAGATCCCGTATGCCTCGTCGCTGACGATCACCCGGCTGCTGAAGACGCCACTGTGGTAAGCGGGAGGTGAAGCCATGAGCATCCGGTTCAAGATCGGTCTGGGATTGATCCTCTCCTTCGCGCTTGGCGTGGTTGTCGGCGGCGCGGCTTACCGGGTGATCCTGCGGCATCAGATCCGCGGCGTGTTCGCCGAGCGGAGCCGCGGCTTCATGAATCCGTTCCGCGACGAGATTCTCAAGCAGACCCCCTCCGGCGCGCGTCCGGCCGTGGAGGCCCTTTTGACGGCGCACAGCAAGCGCATGAACGAGATCGACGTCCGCTTCCGGGATGAGATCGACGCCGCCTTCAAAGCGCTGTTCAAGGACTTGGCCGCCCATTTGCCGGCCGAGAACATCAGGCGGATCGAGGAGCGCCTGCAGGGGCCTCCGCCCCGCCGGGGAGGCCTGCCCGGTCCCCCGATTTTTAAAGGGCCCAGGCCTCCGGGCCTTCCGGGCGGCGACCCCGGTCAGCCCGGGCAGTTCGGCCCCGGCGGCCTCGGGGGTCCTCCGGGCCAGCAACAGGGCGGCAATCCCCCCGGTGGAAAGCCGCCGGAAGGTCCCATGCCCTCCGGGCGGACTAGTCCGCCGGCTTCCTGGACGCCGACCATCAAGATATAGATTCGGTCCACCTCCATTCCGTTCGCAGCGGCCGGGGGCCTTCCCCCGGCCGCTTGGTCTTGGAAACCCTCTTCCTTCCCTGATAAGATGAAGCCTCGCGTACCTCCTGGAGGCGGACGATGCTCCATCCTGCTCTCTCTTGGATCCCGGCCTTAAGCGGCTGCCGGGCCCCCAGCTTCCGGTTCGCGGCGGCGTGCCTGGTCCTGGCCGCCGCGGCCTCGGCGGCCGGGGACCGGGCGCCGGCGGACAACCGCGCGGCCCAAGTCAAGGCGGAAGGCCAGCCGATCGCGGACCGGGGCGACGGGACCTATCTCAATCCCATCCTGCCCGGCGACTATCCCGATCCGAGTGTCGTCCGGGTCGGCTACGATTACTACATGACCCACACGCCCGGCACGGCCGTGCCGGGGCTGCTGGTCTGGCACTCCCGCGACCTGGTGAATTGGCGGCCGCTGGGGCCGGCACTGACCAAGCCTGTGGGAGACGTGTGGGCGCCCGACATCAGCTTCCGCGGCGGCGAGTTCATCATCTACTTCCCAGCCATGGTCACGGACCCCGACGGGACGCGGCGCCGGACGAACTTCGTCATCACGGCCAAGGATCCGGCCGGCCCCTGGAGCGAGCCGATCGATCTCCGAGTCGGCGGCATCGACCCCTGTCCTATCGCGGACGAGGCCGGAAACCGCTACCTTTACCTGTCGGGCGGCATGATGATCCGGCTGGCGGCCGACGGCAAAAAGACAGAAGGCCAGCCCGTCAAGGCCTACGCGGGCTGGCCCATCCCGGCGGATTGGAACATCGAGTGTTTCTGCCTGGAAAGTCCCAAGCTCTTCCGGCGCGGCGGGTATTACTATCTCGTCTCGGCCCAGGGCGGGACGGCGGGCCCTTCGACCAGCCACATGGCCGTCGTAGCCCGCGCTATGTCTCCGGCCGGTCCTTGGACGAACATGCCTTCCAATCCGCTTTTGCGGACCCGCCATCGAGCCGAGCGCTGGTGGTCGCAGGGCCACGGCACAATTCTGGAGGCCGCCGACGGGACCTGGTGGATGATGTATCACGCCTACGAGAACGACTTCCGCTCGCTCGGCCGCTCCACCCTGCTTGTCCCGGTGGAATGGACGGAAGACGGCTGGCCCCGCATCCCCGAGGGGGCGGATCCGGGCGGCCCGCTCCGCAAGCCCGCTGGGGAAAGCGTCGGGCACGGCTTCCCGCTCTCCGACGATTTTGTTTCCGAGCGCCTGGGCTTACCGTGGCGGCGCTGGGGCGCTGCGGCGGGTCCCGGCGAATTCCGCCCGGGCGGGGGCGTTTTGCGGGTCCAAGCCCGGGGCGCTTCGGCCGGCGAGGGCGCGATGCTGACGGTCATGGCCTTGAACCACTCTTATGAGGCGCAGGTCGAGGTCGAAGTCCCGGCCGGGACCGAAGCGGGCTTGCTCCTCGTCTACGATCGCGAGTTTTTCGGCGGGCTGGAGATGTCGGGCTACCATCACGAGACCTTCCGGACCTGGGGCACGCTCAAGATCGCGCTTTTTGCCGCGGGGACCGGGACAGCCGAGTTCAGGGACTTCCGCTATCGCGGGCTCTGAGGGCGATCGTCCCTGATGGGCCTCCCGCGGCCGGCTCCGATTTGAAGTACAATGGAGCCCTCGCTTCCCCCATGGAAGCCGGGCTGCGCGAAACGGCCCGATGCGGAAACAAGGAGATTGGATCATGGTTCCATCGCGATTCCGAAGCCTGGTCCTGTTCTTCGCGGCCGCCCTGGCTCTAACGGCCGCCCCGGCCGCCGCCCAGGACCTCAAGCCCGTCAGCCTCGGCCAGTCCATGCCCGACTTCGCCCTGCCCGTCATGCAAGGCGGTGAAGCGAGCATCGCCGGGCTGGCCGGCAAGAACATCCTGCTCGTCTTTCCCCGCGGCCTGGCGGGGGAAAAGCACTGGTGTCACGTCTGCAACTACCAGTACTTGGAGCTGGCGGCCCTGGAGGCCTCCTCGGGCTTCCGCAAGGCGCGCAACGTCGAGGTGCTTTTCGTCCTGCCGTACGGGAAAGACATGGTCCGGAAGTGGGCCGAGGCGTTCCCCAGCCAGCTCAACGACATCGACATGTGGAAAAATCCGGTCGAGGGCGCCGTCCTGGATGAAAAGGCCAAGGCTCGGGTGGCGCTCATGAGGAAGACCTTCCCGCACCGCTATCTCTACGAGAAGGGGCAGGTGCCGTTCCCGTTCCCCGTCCTGATCGACGAGGGGGCCCGAGTATCCAAGGGACTGGGCCTGTTCACCCTGGAGTGGAACGGGGCCAAGATCGATCAGAACATCCCGACCGTCTTTCTCATCGACGCCAAGGGCATCGTCCGCTTCAAGTACATCAGCCAGACGACCTTCGACCGGCCCTTGGCCGAGTACCTCCTGAAGTTTCTGGAGATCATGGATAAGTAACAGCCTTGGAATCGGCGATGAGGCGGAGAAGGAGAGCGGGCATGGACCGGATTCGTGAGGATGGAGAGCCGCCCCGAGCGGTGGCGGAGTGGGGCTGGCGATACCATCACATGGGCATCCCAACGACGAAGCCCAGGCCCGGCGAAGTTCACCTGCCGAATCTCAAGCTGCACGTGTCGGGATTTCCGACCAGCCCCTACGGAGTCGAGTGGATGCGCTTTGACCCCGACTATCCCATTATCGATCTGGTCCGCACCGTCCCCCATATCGCCTTCGAGGTGGACGACCTGGACGCGGCCCTGGCCGGAAAAACCCTGCTCGGCGAGCCGTCCAGCCCGTCCGGCGGGGTTCGCGTGACGATGATTCTCCACAACGGCATGCTGGTGGAGCTGCTGCAGTTTGAAAAGGAAGGGGAGAAGCCACGAAGAAATTTGCCGCCGTCCTCATATTCCTGACCGCGCTGCTCGCGTCCCCGCTTTTCAGCCCGCATCTGCGGGGACAGGACCCGGACGCGTTGAAGCCGCGCCTGCAGGCCGTCCTGGACGCGGCTGCGGCGGGCGCAAAGCGGATCGGAGTGTCGGCCGGACTCGTTCTGGCCGATGGGACCACGATCGGCTTGACCGCCGGGTTGGCCGACCGGGAAGCATCCATCCCGCTCAAGCCGTCCGACCGCCTGCTTATGGGCAGCGTCGGCAAGACCTACGTCGCGGCCGTGGCCCTGCAGCTCATCGACGAAGGCCGGATCCGGTTGGATGACAGGGTCGCGGATTGGCTGGGCAAGGAGCCATGGTTTCCGAGGCTNNCCTCATGACCCACACCAGCGGCTTGGTCCGCTACGAGTTCCAGGACGCCTTCACGGCCGACCTGACCCGGCAGCCGCTCAAGGTCTGGAAGCCGGCGGAGCTGCTCTCCTACATCCTGGACAAGAAGCCTCCCTTCGCTCCCGGACAGGGCTGGGAGTACTCGGACACCAATTACATCGTCCTGGGATTGATCATCGAGAAGGCGGGGAAGGCATCCTATTACAAGCTCCTGCGCAAGCGCGTTCTCCGTCCCCTCAAGCTTGCCGATACCGTCCCTTCCGACAGCCGCCGGATCCCCGGCTTATCCCAGGGCTACGCCGGCCCTGGGAATCCCTTCGGAGGGACGGACGCCATGATCAAGGACGGCGTCTTCGCCGTCAACCCGCAGTTCGAGTGGACCGGCGGCGGGCTGGCCTGCACGACCCTCGACCTGGCCCGCTGGGCCAAGCTTCTCTACGAGGGGAAAGCCTTCCGTCCCAGCCTGGTCAAGACCATGATCGACGAAGCCGTCCCGGCGCGGCTGGGCCGGGACACGAAATACGGCTTGGGCGTGATCGTCCGGCCCACCGATTACGGGATCGCTTGGGGCCACAGCGGGTTCTTCCCCGGCTACCTGACCGAGATGCTGTACTTCCCCGAGCACAAGCTGGCCGTCGCCGTCCAGCTCAACACCAGCTATCCGAAGGACATCGGCAAGTCCCCGCTGCGCATCCTCCTCGAGCTGGCCGCCGCCGTCCTCGGCTCCCCGCAGGCCAAGTGACCGGACGCTTCAGAACCGAATTGAGGCTTTTAGAACGCCGTCGAGGCGGTCGGCAGCCGTGGCGAAGGCCCGCGGGGCCTCGTCGATGGAGAAGGTATGGCTGGCCAGCCAGGCCAGGTCGATATGCTTGCTCTCGATGAGGAGCAGGGCCTTTTCCAGGCAGCGGTTTTGCCGGCGGACGTTGCGGATCGCGATCTCTTTGCGTCGCAGCCGGGCGATGGGGTAGGCGACCCGCTCGGCCAGGGGGATGCCGATCTGGTAGATCGTCCCGCCCGGCTTGACCAGCTCGACCGCCTGCTCGATGGCGGCCGGGTCCCCGCTGACCTCGAAGACCGCTTCCAGCCCGAGGGGCTGGCGGGCCATGATCTCCTTGACGATGTCCTCGCGGACGGGGTTGGAGGACCAGGCCGCCCCTGCCTTCAGCGCAGCCCGGGCCCTGGCGTCCGAGCGGTCGGAGGCGTAAATCTCCGTGATGCCCGCGGCCTTCAGGGCCATGATGACGCACAGCCCGATCGGGCCCGTGCCCAGGACGCCGATCGAACGACCCGGATTTCCGCCGCCGAGCTGAATCGCGTGCAGGGCGATCGAAAGCGGCTCGGCCAGCATGGCCTCGGTCGGGGTCAGCTTATCGGACAGAGGCAGGAGATTTCGCTCCGGCATGGTGAAGAGCTCGGCCAGGCAGCCGTCCTTCTCGCCCGGATGGCCGAGGAAGCCGACCTTCCGGCAGGTGTGGGGCCGGCCGGACCGGCACTGATCGCAGGCGCCGCAGGAGATGGCCGGCTCGATCGCGACCCGATCGCCCGGCTTGACGCTGCGCACGGACGGTCCCACGGCTTCGACCACGGCCGAACCCTCGTGGCCCACAACGGCCGGGTAATGGACCTTTTCGCTTCCGACCCGATCGGCGATGAAGTAGTGCAGGTCGCTGCCGCACAGTCCGGCTACGGCCGTCCTCAGCAGCACTTCGTCCGGGGCTTGGATCTTCGGCTCGGGAAGGTCGCGGACTTCGACGGCGCGGACTCCGGTCAGGACGGCGGCTTTCATGATGGGCACCTCGCTCCTGATGATAGCAGAGAAGGGGTTCTTGACAAAAGATCGGTCCCGGCTTACCCTGATCTGGTGAGTGAATGCTCACTCACCGGAGAGCCATGAAATCGAAAGCTTTCGCTTCCATCCTGGAGCCGAGGAAGGCCGATATCGTCACGGCCGTCTTGCGGCTGGTCGACAAGGTCGGCATCACCGGCCTGACCACCAAGCGCATCGCCAAGGAGGTCGGCTTCACCGAGAGCGCCCTCTACAAGCACATCCAATCCAAGACGGACATTTTCCATCTTCTCCTCGGCTCTTCCTCCCGGATGATCGAGGACAATTACCAGGCTATCGCCCGCCGCCGCCTCGGCCCCGAGGAGTCCCTGCGGGCCTGGTTCGGTTTCGTCGTCACTTTTCTGGAGGCATATCCGGGCATTTACCGGATTCTCTTCTCCGACGAGCTGTATGTCGAGGATCGCGACTTGTTCCGTCAATTCAAGGACTGCGCGCTCGATCTCAAGGATCGCATTCGGGCGGTGATCGAGAAGGGCGTGGCCGAGAAGGTCTTCTGGCCCGACCTCGATCCCGACCGGAACGCCCTGATGTACCTGGGCGTCATCTATACCACCTTCACCCTGTGGACCGTGTTCGAGGAGCGGGCCCGCAGCTACAAGGCGACGGCCAAGCCGTTCTTCGAGGAGTATCTGCGATCCTTGCGCATCCCGTCCCGGGAGGCCTCCCGTGCCTAGGAAGTGGACCGCCTGGGTCGTCCGGCACCAGACGGCGGTTCTGATCGCCTGCGGCCTGGTTACGGTCGCCGCCCTGGCCGGGATTCCGCGCCTGCGCTTTTACAACAAGATGACGGACTGGCTGCCCAAGGACGACCCGCAGCTGGCCCTCTACCACGAGACGTCCAAGACCTTCTCCTCCAACAACGTCGTGCTGGTCATCGGCCGGCCGAAGGACGGCGTTTTCACGCCGGAGACGCTGCAAAAGATCCGGAACCTGACGGACACCCTCAAGGACCGGCCGGAGATCTTCAGCGTCACCTCCCTGTCCAACGTCGCGGACATCCGGAAAACGGAGGACGGGATCGAGGTCCGGGACTTCCTGGACTCCGTCCCGTCCGACCCGGCGGCGCTCCATGCCCTGCGGGCTTCGGCCCTGGCTAAGGACCGCTATGTCGGCCAGGTCTTATCGCGGGACGGAACGTGGTTTGCCCTATCCGTCTTCCTCAGCGACAAAACCGAGACCATTCATGCCGTCGAGCAGGTCCTCATCCCTTTGGCCGAGAGGTATATGGGCGGCGGAATGGAGCTCTATTTCGCCGGCACCCCCAGTGATGGCCACTTCATCAACCTCTACACCCGGCGGGACCTGGTCTTCCTTATCCCGATCATGCTGATGGCCATCGTCCTCATCCTGTTCCTGACCCTGCGCTCTTGGAAGGGCCTCCTGCCGCCGGTGCTCGTCGTCGTTCTGGCCAACGTCTGGCTGTTCGGTCTGATCGGCTGGACGGGGCGGCCCATGACCATCATCACCCCGGCCATCCCGGTCCTGCTCCTGGCCCTGGGTTCGGCCTACGGCCTTTACGTCGTCAACAAGATCCGCAGCGATTGCGACGCGGATCGGGATCGCGCGGCCCGGGACCGCCGAGCGATGGTCATCGCTTCGACCGCGGCCGTGGTGACCCCGATCCTGTACGCCGCGGGCACCGACCTCATCGGCTTCCTGGCCTTCCGCGGCGTCAAGCTGAGCTTGATCGCCGACTTCGGGACCTTCGCGGCGCTAGGCCTGTTCTTCGCCGTCGTTCTGGCCGTCACGCTGCTTCCGGCCTTGGCCGCCGCGGTCGACTTTGGAAGCGTCCGGGGCGCGAAGTCCCGAGTCCGGATGACCCGTCTTCTGGAGGCCGGCGCCGCCCGGGTCGTCCGCAAGCCGGGCTGGACGCTGGCCTTTTTCGCCGCCCTGATGGCGGTCGGCGGACTGGGCGTTTTCCGGATCAAGCGGGAAGTCGGCTTCTCCGGCTTCTATGCCCGCAGCTCCATGCCCCGGCGGGCCATGGACGCGGCCAACCTTCATTTCGACGGCGCCTATCCCAATTCGCTCTTCTTCGAGGCGGACGACGTTCGCGATCCGGCCCGGCTGCGTATCATCCGGAGGGCCGAGAGCTTCCTTTCGAGTCTCAAAGACGTCAGCCCGCCCCTGGGCATACCGGACCTCATCATGGAGCTCAATGACCAGATGAACGATCGGGCCGCCCTGCCGGAGACCAAGCCGGCGGTCGAAAGCCTTTGGCTCTTCCTGGAGGGCCGAGGGGAGCTGACCCAACTGATCACGCCCGACGGGACCCGGACGGTCGTCTTCTCCAAGATCTCCGACTCCACGACCTCCTTCAGCGAGAAGGTCTATGGCGAATCCGAGACCTTCTTCAAGAGCTTAAAGGCCCTTCGTCCCGTCCGGGTCGAGCTGAAAGCCCTGTCGGCGGATCAGGCCGGGCCCGTTCGGACGGCCGAGGCCTCCTTCCTGGCCGAGGAGATGTCCTGGGCGGCGGGGGAGGGCGGCCGCCCGGCCGCCCGGCCCGGGGCGATCAGGGATGTCCTGGCTTCGGCTCTGGCCAAGAAGCTTCCCGCCGACAGGCTGGCGCAGGCGGTCGGGGAGAAGATCCGGGCCTTCTGCTTCGCGCCGTCATTCCCGTTTGAAGCGCCTCCGGCGCGGCTGGAAGCGATGGCCGGGCGGCTCTCCGATCTCGCGGCGGTCTCGGCCGAGGCCGTCATTCCCGAGACGGAGGCCGTCGCTGTCTTCAAAAAAAGCCTCCCGCCGTCCGACTACGATCCGGACCTGGCCGCGGACGCGGCGGTCTCGGTTGCCTATATTGCCCGCGAAGCCCGGGAAAGCCTGCAGGAAACGCTTTTGCGCGATGAGCTCATGAGTCTCGTCCCCAAGGGCTCGTCGACCTTCGAGAAGAGAGCGGCGGCGATCCTGTATGACCTGATTGACGGCCTGGCGGTAATCCCGGCCGCGGCCGCCCCGGCGGGCGCGGAGCCGGTTGAATTCAGGCGGGCCGACCAGACGGGATATCCCGTCATGACCACCAAGCTCTCGGATTCGCTGTTCCGGTCCCAGATTCGGTCGATCCTGCTGGCCATGGCCATCACTCTGGTCCTGATGATCGTGCTGCGCAAGAGCGTCGTCCTGGGCCTGCTCAGCGTCCTGCCGATCACGTTCGCCACGGTGGTGACGTACGGTCTGCTGGGCATAGCCCGCATCCCGCTCGACTATGCCACGATGCTGACCGGATCGATCTCCATCGGCGTGGGCGTGGACTACACCATCCATTTCCTCTATGTCGTCACCGAGGAGGTCCGGGCCGGGCACGTCCTCGGGGAGGCCATCCGGCTGGCTTTCCTGGAGCGTGGCCGGGCCATGCTGTCCAATACGGCGGCGGTGACCGCGGGCTTCTCGACCCTGCTCCTGTCCTCGTTCATCCTGCTGCGGAGCTTCGGCGGGGTTATGGTCCTGTCGATGCTCCTCTGCTTCGTCGGGGCCATGACCCTCCTGCCGGCGGCGCTGCTCGTCGTCCGGCCCAAGGTCCTTCGCCCGGCCCAGAAGATCTGAAGGAGATTCTCCATG